>JBGVFV010000064.1:0-29082 GCA_045121295.1 Candidatus Pelethenecus sp. | reverse complement strand
AATTATAGCACTTCTTTAATAAAAGTCAACTTAATTTTATATTTTTTAATAAAACATTTGCAAAACACTAAATACTATGGTATACTAATTTATGCGTAATTAGGAGTATGGTGTCAACGGTAGCACGCGGGTCTCCAAAAGCAATACGCTTCCAAAAAAATATCCCAAAAACACAGCTTATTTTGAGTGTTTATATGTTACCGTCCGGAAAAACATCCGGAATTTTTTTATTTTATATACATGTTTTTTAATAACTATAAGCTATTTTAACTTAAAAACCAAATACAGCAAAACTTGTCCAACAAGTTTTTTTATTTTTAAATTATTCAGTTTGAAAACAAAGATTTAATAAAATACTAATAAAATTCTATATTTTATATTCCCATTATCACCACCTTAAAATAAATTTATACTGCATTATATTTCTATAAGATTAGATGAATAGAAAACAGCTTCTACATTGCATATTCCATCTACTACCGAATATAATACATTCACAAAAGCATCTTCAGATTCATAATAATCTGAATAATAATTATCTAAATGTTTATTTGTACCAATATAAATTTCTTCATTTAGATCACTCAATATTTCAGCTATTATTTCATCATTGATATCACCAGCATTTTTCATCAGTTCATCTACTCTATATTCAGATTTGATAACTGGAATGAATACTGCCTCCTTTAATGGATAAAAATTATAAATATATTGTAGTTCTTTATCAGTTACTGTTCTTGAATTAAATTCTTTTTGATATATAAAATTCATATAAATTATCACGGCCTTTCTAAAATTTTTTTGATTTTTTTAACTACATTAATCATTATAGTTTTTTAATTCGAAAAATCGGTATATTTTGACAAAAATTATAAAAATTTTAACACTTTTTTATTTTTATCAATTTAAAATTACCTTTTTTCTATATAATCACCTCGTTTTCTATGGTATTTATCTGCTTTTATTACTTTAATTCTACCTTCTTATATAATCCCCTCGTTTTCTATGGTATTTATCTATATATATAATATAATATAGTTTTTATTGTCAGCAGGAATAGAACCAATAAAAATAAGATTCTATTCCTTGAAAGAAGTATTTGAGTCAATTTATTTATCAACTCATAAGTGGATAGATTATACTAGTAAGAAAAATCAATAATTTCTCTCACCACTAATAATTATAGTTTTTTAATTCGAAAAATCGGGTTTTTCTAAAAAAATTTATTTTTTTAGAAATTTTGTATAAAACAGAAACAAAAAGTTTTACTTTATCTTTTTTCAGAAATAAAGATTGCTTCAATATAACATGCATCATCTACCATTTCAAATAAAACATTTAGTAATATACCTTCATAGTCGTAATAATCGGAATAAAAACCACTTCCATGACAATTACTTCCAATGTATTTCTTGACGTCAAGACCATTTAATATGCTACATATTAAAGAATCATAAAAATCACCTTGATTTAAATCATCTTCTAAAATTCTGTCTTCATCATGTATATATGGTATACAAAATGCATCATCTGCTGGATATTCAGTATAAGTGTCAACCAATTTATCTTTTGATAATTCGATTAGCTCAAAATTTCTTTTATAACTATTTCGCACGTTTAACAACACCTTTCTGTAAATTTTTGTCTTCTTTTTTCGCTGACATTAATCTTATAGTTTTTTAATTTGAAAAAATGGGGTTTTTTAGAAAAAATTGCCAAAAACGAGAAAAAATGTGCAAAATTATAACTTTTTTCTCAAAAAGTGGTTTTTTGACATATAAAAAAGTGTGATAATTTCATTTTTTATCACACCTTATATACATATATTAAGTTTTAAAATATTCTTTCAATAGATTAAATATTTTTTTCATTTCTATTTAGGTCGGAAACATTTATCTACATTATAGCACCATTATTTAAAAAATGAAATTTATAGTAAATTTATTCATTCATTATAAATATATTCTTTTATTAACTTCTAACATTATAGATATAACTCTACCTTTATATTTATCATTATTATATATAATATTAGGTATTATACTACCAATATAAGGATAATTTATTTTATATGAATATCCTTTTTCTTTTATATTAGATATTATTTTATTTAATATATCTTCATCATAATAATCTTCTTCTATACCTATACATATATCAGGAAATTCACCATTATGATGATATAATGCTTGTTCATTAGAATAACTATGAATATCTAATATTAATAGTTTATTATTTTTAGATAATAATCTTTTAGAAATTCTATCTAATTTCTTATGATATCTATCATAATATTTATATACTTTCTTCTTATACTTTTCATCGTGTTGATGAAATAGTATTTGATTATATGTATGTGTATAAATAACACCTTGTCCATATTTAGACATAAATTCTTGTGTTTCATCTTTAAACTTTTCTACATCACAAAACATTCTAGAATATTTAGCTTTTATTCTTTTACCTTTAATATCTTTAAATAAATAGTCTACATAAATATCAGACATTTTAAGATTATATTTTCTAAATTCATCTTTAGATATTAATAATCCTTTATAAAATATTTTAGGTACTTTTAAACTAATATGTGGTATGTGTAATAATACTTTTAATTTATTCATCTAACTTTTCCTCCTATATGCCATAAGAGAAAAGAAAACTCCCATCAACTGATGAGAGTATACGTTAATATCATTTCTCCCATCATTCAAGCTTTAGCACCTTGCCTATAGGTAGGTTGCTGAAGAGTCATAGAGCTTGTCTCTCGTCTTCTCTTTATGGTGATTAAATTATATCATTTTTATTTTATATTAGTAAAAAAATCTGATTCTTTTAGAATTTTAATATTACTGCCATTTTCAATCAGTTCCATAGCTTTTTTTACTTTCGTGCCATATGTACCATTAGAATAAGCCTGACATTCATTACTTCCGATAATTAAATAATCTACTTTTTTATTTACACCAGAAGCAATTAATCCGCCTCTATTGATAATATATTCTTCTACATCTTTCTTTTGTCCATAGGCAAAATTACCACTTAAACAAACAAGTTTACCTTGAACAGAATTAATATCACCCTTCATTTTCTCTACCGGATTTAATAAGCTGTCAATTAAATCATTAATTTCTTTTAATTCCTCATCAGTAATCACAGCATCACTTAATGCTTTTTCAATTGTAGATAATAGTTGGTCAAATGGATAATGACCTCTTAAATAAATGTTATCATATAGCCATTGTCTTAAATTTTTTATTTCTACATCATTGATTTCATTATCTGCAACAATCCCTTTAATCAACCCATTTAATATTTGAGTAGATAGCGTGATTGGTGAAGTATTTACGTTATCTAAATAAGATTGAATAACTGATTGTAAATTCATTATTTCATCATTTGTTATTACTCCATCAACCATTATTTCATCTATTGAATTTATTATGTTCTTTACTTCATAATGTGAAGAGTATTTTGAGTATTCATTTTTCCAATCTATGATAAATTGTTTTTCTTCACGAGTGATAATATTATCAATAGAAAATCCTCTAATTATTCCATAAAAATCACTTATACTTTTTCTTAATACGGGGTCAGCTATATAAGAAACAAATTCTTTCGTTTCTTTTACGTCATATCTTTTAACAAAAGAATCAATAATAATATTAAACTCAGAAACTAATGTTTTAAATAAATCCGCACACGCACAAGCATCATCAAACGCATCATGTTCATTATCTATATCAATATCATAATAGTTGCATAATGTTGACAACGAATAATTTTCCACTAAATGACGCTTAACATATTGTTTAGATAGTTCTAATGTGCAAATATAATACATTTCCGGGATATCTAAGTTGTATCTTCTTAAATTCTTGGCTAAAGCATCTAAATCAGAAGAAGCAACATTGTGACCAACAATTATTGCATTTGTAAAGTATTTTTCAATTTCTTTCCATATTTCAGCGAAATTTGGTTCATTAGAAACTTGATTAGCTGTAATCCCGTGTACTTTAACACAATACTCATCAAACTTATCTTCTGGATTAACCATTATTCGCAATTCTGGATAAACTGGATCTCCAGTTTCATAATCTTCACACATAACACCAATTTGACAAATTGACTTATTTTCCGAATTGGCATATTCTACATCAAAATATGTAATTTTTTTCATATATTTTTTCACCTCTTCACTTGTTTGATAATATATTTATTAAAATGGAAATTAAAAAATAACATCAAATTATAGTTGACATTTATTTTATACCTTCCATCTTCCTATACAACATATTCATCTAACAAAGTTTTAATTTCTGCGAAAGTATTCTTAGAATACTCTTTTATTTTGACCACATTCAATTTCTCGCTTGTATTTTTGATAAAATCCTCTATAGGAGTTGCTTTAGAGTATAATTTTAATCCTTTTTTCTCAATCATTGAGATTAAATTAGCTAATCTAAGCATTACTTTGGTGTCCTCGTGAATGAAAGGAGCAACCAATTCTAAATATTTTTCTCTATTTGTAGCCTCATCTATATGTCTAACTAAATTAACTGTTTCACTATTAAGTTGTTGCGTCTTATTTCTAATAAGTGTAGCTTCTAACAACCAATACAAATTTTTATTAAAAATTTCTATATCACCAATATTTCCAGGTGCATGTGAATATGGTATTCCATTATCATCACATTTAAAATTAGGTTTATACTCAAATTCATCACCATAACAACTGTAAACATATAAGGTAAGCAAAAATTCATACTTTATAGGATCAGAAATAAACCAAAAAACTTTATTATCTTTTCTTCCATTTGAAACATCTCGTAAATAATTAACTATGTCTTCTTTTGATAAACCATATGTCTTTAATATATTAGGCATCTTTTTATTGTAATCCGCAGTTGAATAATCTTCTTTTGGTCTATGTAGCTTAATTACATTATGAATTCTTTCATCAAACGAACCTAACTTTTGAAAATACAAATATTCATCCTCTTTTATCTCTTCACTTAAAGAAAAATCAAATTGATATAAATCTTTTAAAAAATCTAATCTATTACTATTAATTGAAAGTAGCATTACACCTCCGACGCTATCAACCGTAATAAAACCTGTAAACTGTAACATTCTAAAAACAGTGTTACCATAATCTCTAAATGCCGATATCATTTTAGAAACTTTTCCATGTTCTTCGTCTCTTAAATGATAGTTTCTATAAACATATTGATATGCTAGATCAAAACTTGTCCCAAATTTGTTATTTTCAATAATATTTATAAATTCATCTACATTTCCATTATCCGAAAATAAAGCAACCATAAATTGTGTATATGATAGTTTTTTATTTTTCTCTTTCAATTTAATAAGAACATTATATATAAATGTAAAAAAATTAAAATCATTTAGTACTCTTCTATATGGTGATTTTCTCCAAAATCTCAAGCTTTGAATTGCAAATGCTTCAGAAGGTTCTATTTCCCCATTACATAATGCTTTACCCACATTAGAGATTTTGAATGTTTGATTGTATTGAGAATATATAAAACCAAACTCAGAAAGAGTTTTCAAATATCTTGAAAAGGCCGCTTGATATCCCGTAGGAAACCCCCATTCATTATTGTGAGTTTTGTTTTGTTTAATATATTCCTTTATCTCCTCTTTGTTCATAGAAAAAATGTTAATATTCTCATCCGATAAAAATTCTTCAATATATAATTGAGAAAAAATATCTAATATTGTATCATCACTTAACACAATACCATCATATTTATCAAAAATTTTGATTAAAGAAAATAATCTTTCAGGATTCCTAGTAGCTACTTCAAGCGACATTTGTTTATAAAGTCGCTTGCCGTGTCTAACACTATTTCTTTTTATTATTTCTAACACCATAATGCCACCTACTTTTATTAATTGTGTACATATACTTCAATACTATCTTTTTTTATTGTATTATCATTGAAACTTATATAATTACTTGTTATTTTCTCGACAATGTATTTTTTTGACCACTCTTTTAGAATTACATTTTCTTTCCCTTTGTGAACAATTAAATTTGTAATACCAAACTTAACTCCTCTTGAATTCAAATTATCTAACAATTCATACAATTCTTTTTCTTTTTCTTCATTCCACATTTTATTATATTCGCTCATCGAAATTAAGTATGGTGGATCTAAATATATAAAATCATCCTCTTCATAATTTATGTTTTTTAAAAATTCTGAATAATCTAGGTTTGTAAACGTAATATTTCTGTTTTTTTGTAAATAAAAATAATCCACTAGCGCTTTATAAACATTTTTATTATAATCAACATTGCCAACAGGTAGATTGAAATCCCCTTTTTTATTAAAACGTATCATATGATTAAAGCCATATACCAAAAGCAAATATAAGAACAAAATATTATTTCTATTCATATTGAAATCATTTTTTAATTTTTCATAAGATTCTTTATTGAATTTAGAATAATAAGTTTTTGGGTATTTCTTTTTTAAATCATTTGGAACAATATCTTCAATAAATGAGCACGAAAAATTATACTTTCCTATAATATACATTATCTCGCTAAAGAATTTATTTTCATCCTTACAATACGAAAACAGCATTTTGTGAATATTAATAACATTTTCATCAATGTCATTCAACAAATATGAGTCAGCTTCAACTTGCAATTGCGATGACCCCCCACCATAAAATGGTTCAATATATTTATTTATATGTTTAGGGAAATACTTTAACAATTGAGGAACCAATTTATATTTATCCCCAACATAAAATAATGGAGATCTTATCATTTTATCACCTCGGTAATAAATAAAATTTCTTCATGATTTGAAAAATCCGTTTTTCCAGCATTAAAAGCTTTATGAGCTTTTTTATATACTTGTGTTTCACCTTTATTCTCAAGCACATACTTTATTTCTTCTAATGTCATTTTATTTTTAGAAGATTTACTTTTGCTGTCATAAGTATTATTATAACTAACTATAATATATTTACACTTTAATGAATATATCAATTCTTTAAAAGCATCTAATGCCTTACTTTTACAAAATTCGCTCATGTTTTCTTCTTTCGGTTTCATTGCCGTACCAAACAATTCGGGTTTATCCCACTTTGTTAGAGTCTCTAATACATGGTAAAAACGACTATATTGTCTTGAAGAATACGGTGGGTCAATATAAACCACATCACATGATATTTCTTTTGCTAATTGATTTGCATCTTTTCTAGCAATATTAATTTCTCTTTTGTCTGAAACATTCTTTATTATTGGAGAAATCAATTCATACTTAAATGAGTTTCTAATATTAGACTTTTTCATATAAGCATCATAATGCCCACATGTGTTCGAACTTCTATCACAAGAATATAATAATGAAGCCAGTAAAACCGAATATTCCTTCTCATTAACGTTTTCTCTTTCATTCTCAATAATTTGTCTAATTTCGCCGATTATTTTAGCATCATCATAAGAAAAGAATTTATCTCCAAAATTTTCACTAACATAGTTATCTTCAATTGACGCAGCATCAAGTGCATTAAATCTTGATAAGTACTCATATAATTTTGATTCAGAATAATTTTCTTTCATATAAAATGCTTTGTAAATTACTTCATTTGAAAACAAAAAATCATTTATATAAAATTTACTAAAATCATTAATTACGCTTGATGTGACAACACCCGTTCCTGCAAAAATATCACAAAATGAATCTACTTTTTTACAATTTTCGTTAATCACTTGTTTTATCCATTTTGTTAATTTCATCTTACATCCTGTATATCTTCTATTTTGTATATCAAATGACATTTTAATCACCTCATAATATTTATATTATGAATTATATCAAATTTAAAACAATTTGTCCATCGGATTTGTCCATCAAATAAACAAATAAAGGAAGAATATCTCCCTTTTAAGTTATCTTAAAAATTTTCTACAATTTCATCTAATTGTTTTGCAATCAGATTAAATGATTGATTTAAATCTAACCTTAGCTTATATAGTAATCACCATAATTGGTAACTATTATATGAGCTTTTCTGGTTACTCTTATTTTACTATTAACATTTTCCTAATTTATCATTTGCATAGAAATTATTATTTCTATATAAAGCTTTACGTTAATCATGTTTTTTTAATTTTTTTCTTAAATAATCAATATCTATCTCAAATCTTACTTTAATATTAACATTGCACAATAATAATTTTCTTTTATCTTTTATAATTTTTTCTATTTTGTATTTACTATTATTAAAAACAATAGTTTGTCCTATTTTATATCCTTCAAATTCTTCGTTTTTATTTACAGAACTAGATTTTTCCTTTTCTTTTACAGGTTCTGAATAAACTTTCTGAGGAAGTGATTTGTCATCATCAACTATTGCTATATCTTTGTTGAAATAATCTACAACACTAGAATCATCCAGCAAAATCTTACCTTCATTATAGTCTATAAATTTATATTTTTTTCCTCTATAAATGACACTCTTATTAATAAACAGCAATCTCATATAATTATAAACTTCATCATGGAATGTTAACATGTCTTTTCTTATAATGTGTTCGTCATTCCCAACCCTTACTTTTAAAGCTTCCAAAGAATGAATGTCTATAACGTATCCTTCTCCATATTTAGAATGACTAACACATACACCAATATAAGGATAATAATCTTTTTTGGGTTCTTTTATAACTGTATGTTCATAACTTTTAAAATCATAAACTGTTTTATTGTTACTTTTTAAACAATCTAAATATTTATGATATCTATATTTTTCTTTTGTAGAATATGAACAATCATGTGCTAATAAGAACTCATCAACTTCGTTTGTGTTTTCCTCAAATTTTATGATCTTAAGATATCTAGTATTATTATCTATAATAACTTCTCTTTCTGCTTTAATAATTGCTCCCTCAATATTATCAATAATATTTTTCGATATAAAAGCATACTCTCTACCAGGATTTACTTCATATGTTATTTTATTTAAATAATATATGTTTCCTTCTTTATTGAATATAAATAGGGCATCATCATAATTCCAATTTGTCATATGTCTACTTATATTATTTTCATATTCAAATCTTATAGACGTTACTTTTTTCTTATTTTTTAATTCGATGTATGACGATAAATTTACACTCAAATCATTACTATAAATTCTATAATTTTCATTTTCACAACACACAACTACTCTACCTTTATACTCTTTGAATTTTCTATAAGTTTTTTCTGTTATGGTTGGAATAGTAACAAAAACTCTTGTTTCTTTTTCATTAATAATTAATGAGTAATTAAAATCTATTTCTTGTCTGGTAATAAACTCTGCTTTAATATAATGTATTGTATCAACACTATAGCCTGCCGTGTATAAAGGACATGAATAATGCTTATATCCCCCAAATCTAGAATGTTTCAAAAAGTATTTGCCTGCTAATTCAGTGATTTGTAATTCCTCATTACATTTGGGACATAATAATAATTTACTTTTATAATAATGTGGGTGATTAGCTATTTCATCTATTGAAACTATACATTTTTTTGTATCATTTTTTGCTATTTTTATTTTAGGATTATCTACAACTTTTTTTAAAGCCATTGCTTTCTAACCTCCTATTTTATCGTTAATAAACTGTTCTTATTTAAGTAATTATATCATAAATAATAAAACATTTATAAGATTATATTTAACGATTATTATTTATAACTAAAATAACATTCTGGTAAATTATCAATCATCGTACAAACTCTACCATAAATTTCTTTTAGATCTTTAAAGTTTATGTATTCATCAACAGTATGCTGTTTATAATATCCTGATGATAAATTAACAGCTGCAATATTTAATTTAGGGGCAATATTACTAATATCGCTATATGAACCTTCTGTAAATTCAAAACCAAATTCTTCAATTATATAGTCTATAAATTCTTGATTATGACAGTTGTAAAATACTGCATCGTTATTACCTTTTCTATCTAATTCAATAATATATTTAGAATTTCTAACAATTTCAATATCTTTCGTTCTGCATAAAACTTGTGCACCTAATCTTCCAATTTCTTCATCTGTTGTTAAAATAATATTAGGTTTATTAGTTCTTTCGATTAATTTATGAATCATGTAAACGCCACATCTATCATCACCGCCAATTCCACATTCTGAAGTAATTATATCGCCTTCGATTGTGATATCTTTATGTGATGTTAACTTTCTGTGAACTGTATCTAAATGTGCTACTATTGTAATTGGAACATTACCTTTTGCTACAACATATGCTTCTGTGGATACTACATTTTCTTCGCCATATTCAGCAATTAATCTATAGCTCATTAGTTTCTTTAATACTTCTTGTGATTTGCAACAAAAAGTTGTTAACTCTAATTTACTTAACTTATCAACTCTAGGTCTAGACACCTTATTACTAAATGCATAATTAATGTAAGCTTGACCTGGAATCGAACACCACGATTGAACAAAAATTCCATTTTGAATTAATTTGTTTGCAAAGAATTTATTTTTGTGAATATCGTTAAATTCTAAATCAATATCTTTTAACACTCTTTCTGTAATTTTAAATTCTCTAGCTCCTTTTAAATTTTCTACAATTAAATTAAATAACTTTTCCATCTTATCTTCCTCCTTATATTTGTTATTATTTAAAATTAATTTTTCCATCACTTTTCATCCTCCTTGTCATATTTTTTTATCATTTAAGTGATTACGATTAAATTATAGCAAAATAAAAAATAGAGGTAGGGAGCTCAGCTCCTTACCCCTATTCTAGTGTATTCATAACATATGCTTTTTTAACATCATCCATATAATATTCTTTTCCATTAACTTCAAATACATCAAACGAATAATATGTGACTTTACCAGAAATTTTATTTCCATTCTTTAATTCTACACAGATTCTTTTCTTTTTGTTCTTATCACAAATTTCAATTGCATATATACTTTGTTCTTTGAAATCTTCTATTTCTTTAAATGAAATATCATTCGATAAATATCTAGCATCTAAATCCCTTTCTTCAAATTGAGTTTCAATAAAATCTTGTGCATTTTCGCTCAATTGACTATAAATTCGTGCCATAATTCTTCCTGAAAATCCATCTAAATTACCACTTTCTGATAAAGCCCTCATTAATGTGAATAATTCATTTGAATTTAATGTTAAATATATAGGATGACAGTTATCACTTTTTGTATTTGTTACCAATTTGCCAACTTGTCCACAAAATTCAAATCCTTCAGATTTTAATGTTCTAATATCATCTCTAATGACATCTGGACCATATAATAAATTCCCTAATCCTAATTCTTTGACACTTTTTCCTAAATCTTTATTTTGTAAAGCTTTTAACAAATATATGTTTTTCTCATAAATATTTGGAAATAACAAACCAAAGTCTCTCTCAATTTCTATTTCAAATTCACCAAAAATATTAGATAAATAATTATAAAATTGAACCACAATATCATATCTTTTATATTTCGTGGATGATTTTGGATTGCTTTTTATATTTTCCTTACATTTTTCTAAAAAATCATCTAATGATGTTTCAGTTACAGATGTTTGAAGAGATTGATGAATAGCAGAATCATCATATAAAAATTGAACGTCTGGCTTTTGTATTCTCTTTTCCTTAATGAATAGTTCTAAATACTCTAATAATGATTTATTCATTTTCTAACTCCTCGTATAAAATTATAAATAAGATATATTAATAAATAATTATAATTTAGAACTTAATTCATTTAATTTTTCTAAAACCTTTTTAATATTATTTCTAATTTCTTCTTTTTGTTCTTCATCTAACTTAACAAATATTTTATCGTCAACTTCTAATAATTTCATATAACTATCATTAACTAATTTAGCAGGACGATTCTTAGTTTCATCTCTATTAGCTTTAGCAACGTGTTCATCTAAATTAGATCTTAATTTATCAGAAACAGTAATTTCTGTTCTAATTTTTTCATTAATATAATCATCAGTTACTAACTTAGAATCTTGAGGAATTAAGTTTTCAACGTGCTTGTTGATACTTTCTTGATTATTAACATATTCTTCTAAATATGGTGTGTTTAATAATTTCTTTAATTTTCTAATATAACGTGTCATATCAGATTCTGGTTTCATTAAGAAATTAGCAAAAACAGCCTTCTTAACTTTTTCTTTTAAATCTTCATCAGAGATACGATGAACCATTGATTCTAATTCTAGTAAAGGACCAGCTAGATCTAAATTTCTACAAATATAGAATTTGTTTTCCGCATTGATATATTTTAAGAAATCTACCATTAATACAGCATTATCAATATCTGTTTGTATCATACGTTCTGTTTTATTAACACTTTTAGCATATTCTTCAATTGTTAATAATTTAGTGGCTACTAAGTCATTATAAATACCTACTAATTTATCGATTGGATTATAATCAACCTTCACATCTTCACCTTGTTGTAATGTTAATTCTAACATCTTAATTCTTTTAGCATCTGTGTCAACACCAAAAGGTAAAACAATAGCTTCAAAATATTGTTTTTTTCCTGTTTCTTTTTCTAACATTCTTAAACAAGTAAAACGTCTATTACCATCAATGATTCTACCATCAGATAACACTACACCAGCTTCTCTTTGACCAACTAATTGAATGTTATTTTTAGTACGTCTAAGTGCATCAGGATTACTTTCTTTAATGAATTGTTGAATAACTTCATTATAGTCTTCTCTTGTTTGAGTTTTTAAATAATCATTACCATATGTATCCTTATATTGACTTAACCATGTAGCGATTCTGTCATTTTGGTCATTATAATATAATAAGTCTAAATCTATTTTATAAACAGAATATGGTTTTGTTGTACCATCAATAGTTAATTTCTTGGCAAGTGGTGTCATTACCACTTTTCCTTGTTTTACACCTTCTTTTAAAATATTCATCTTAATGTCCTCCTAAATTAAATTAAAATATGTGTCGTAGTCACAATAAACATTTTCACTAACATTATCATAATACATTTCCGTATCACAAATATGGGTTTTAATTTTAAACACGTCATATCTAATTAAACCGAAATGCTCATTTAAAATTTCTATCAAGTCATAAACATAGATATATCTATTTTTACAAACTTCTTGATTTATTAAATCACTTAATGAAACTTGCTGACCAGCATTAATATCTCTTAAAATGAATTCACCTGTGTTTTGAATTCTTCTAAAAGAGAATTGATTTGTAGAAACCAACACCGATGCATAAAACAAGTTATCAAAACCTAAATCTAATAACTCGTCATCAAAGCCTTCATTAATTATGCTTTGAATAGTAAAGCAATTTCCTTTTGTAAATTTTCTTACTTTATTTGAAAATTCAATTAATTTTTCTTTAGTAACATTCATCTCGTTTAATTTTTCTATTCTAATATATTTTCTATTAGCAAATTCAAATATTTGCATATTACGGATATTTGTATATAAAACATCTGTAAATGCTACTAAATTTAACATTCTTCTATCAAAAGAACTAATATCAATAATATCATCTACAAACAAGCTTTGGAAATAACTATTAACATATTTATACTTATCTCTAAAAATGTAAGCACCATTAGAAATGAAACCAATTTTATTCAAATTAACTCTTTTGAATAAATATGTGTCAAATGAAAGGTTGTTTGCGATGGCGATATTTTTGATATCATCATGCATATAAAAATCTTTATCCAACAATTTTTGCCATTTATATACTTCTAAATCAGAAATTAATGGTGTTGATATATCTAAAACGTGATTGTTATAATATTTTCCAAAATTAGCAATAAGATATGACGTTAATGTATTCTTATCTGCACCATATCTTCTATGATATTCATCACAAAAATCTGAAGTTGTAACAGGAGATAATTCAATTAATAAATCTATGATTTGCTGATCTCTATCACATGAACCCAACTTTAAGATTGGTATTCTACCAAAATCAATGTAATCAAATTTACCAGACTTTTTCATTAATGAGTGTAACTCATAATGATCTCTAACATCATATTCTATCATTAAATCTTTATGAGCATCATAAATAATTTTCGAATTAACTTCTTTATTATCAAATTCATTTAAATCTAATTTATCAAATAACTCATTAACATCATAATTGTTAATATCGTAATATCTCCATCCTTTTTTATGAGTTAAAACTGAACAATCCATATGTTCAACAGCATGAATGAAAGTACGCACTTCTCTATCCATTTTTTCTCCAACCACATCTTCCCAAAACAGAGAAAATTCTTCAAAAAGCTTTTCCGCTTTAATTGGTTCACTAAAATATCTAGTAAAATAATAACGTAAAATAGATGTCATATTTTTCGAAACTTTCTTATCATTAATATAAACACATTTCGGATTTAAAACTTGCAATTTAGCTTTGATTTCACTTGGCGTATCAGGATTTTCTATCAGTTCATCAATACTTCTCCATTCTCTTTTCTTACATTTGTAAGTAAAATATCTATATACTTTAGAATCAATGTCAAAAACTTTTGTAAAGTTTTCTTCATCTAAATCATACTTTTCAAAATACTCGAAATATTTATCTTCAGACAAAACTGGAAAATCTATTTTGCTAATTATTTGTCTTACTCTTTCTCTTGAAATGTCGCCATTTTCTTGTCCTATTTGTTCATATGTTTTACCACCTAGATATTCATTAATAAAAAGCTTTGTTCGCTCATCTTTACCCTTAATAGATTCAATAAATTCATCTAATGTGTACCCATATTTTTTAATGCCACATTCTGTAAATTCTAACTTTTTATCAAATGCTAGTTCTTGAATAGCATAAAAAATACTTTCACTATGCTTAAATCCTTCAGGTAAATTAATTAAGATATCAGTATACATCAATATATCTTTGTTTGATTCATTAACAACTTTAAGGATTTCTTTTTTTAGATATGTTTGGTATAAAGTATCACCATCTAACATTTGAATTATATTTTGTGCATCCTTCGAGTCAAAATCAACATAATCCGCATATTCTAACTTTTCTAATGCTTCTATTAATCGTTCATACTTTAAATCTGTAATATTATATTTAGTCTTCACATAATCTTCTGGCATTAAAACAAGTTGTAACACTTTAGTTAATCCCTTATCAATAAGACCTTCAACAATGTTGTTAGAAATACCTGTATACATTAATCCATAAATTGATAAACTTTCATAATTCTCATAGCTTAATGCACAACTTCTTAATGCATTATATAAATCTGCCTTTTTTACACCATAAAGATTAGCAAATTCATTTATATTCATATTTTTAATATTATCTATTGTGATACCAGATGCAATAGCTTTATCTATCATGCGATAAGACAAACCTTCCTCACATAAATTATAGAATAATATTTCTTTATTCATTAAAACCACTCCAATACTACTAATTAATCATTTTTAGTAAAATTAAATATATCCACCTTAGTGTTTTGTTTCACCCAGTAGGCAAAGTTATAAATTGTTTGTATCCAAGGAAATTCTCCTCTAAAATATTTAATCATAAACAAATCTAATTTACTTCCAGGATTAAATGACGTTTCACATATAATCATAAATTGAACTAATTCTGACATGTTCATTTTGCACAAGTAAGCTAATCTATAAATATTGATTTTAGTTAATGATGTTCTAATACTTAACTTATATTTTTGATTAGCATTAATACCTGCTTTTAAAAATTCTTTTTCATTTTTGCCAGTAACTTTTAAATAATGTTTAATAAAATCATAAGGGTTCTTATAAGATTTTTTACAATCTATAAATTCTTCACAATTAATTTCTGACATAGCTTCTGCACAATATTCAAAGTCAGAATAAACTTTACTTATTGGTGCAGAACCAGGCATTGAACAGCTTTCGAATACACAATCGCAAAAGTCTAAATCATAATATTTTCTCTCTAGATTCATTCTTCGACGCATATTATACATATATTCTTCCATAGCCTTTCCAGACTTTAAGAATCCAATTACAGTAATATCTAATATATCTTTTCCACTTTTTTCTTCTAAAGCTATCAACTCATCACACGCATATTCTATGGCTTCATAGGCTTCATCATCTTCATAACCATTTGCACCTGTACCAATAAATGGTAAAGCTAATGTTTTATATTCTTGTTGAATTGCCATGTCAATAATAGCTTTATAAGTATTTTTTAATAAAGATACATTAGCATCATCCATATGTCTAAAAGGTGTAACAACATGAATTATGTTATCACATTTTAAATCTCCTGCTGGTGTGATAAAAATATCACCTATAGTATTATTTAATTTATTATCGATAATATTTTTGATGGTGTTAGATTTATCTGCTTCTACTATATTTTGGCATAATCTACCATAAACATTTCCATTAACACCTAAACTATTGACAATAGCGTCACCTTTATATTTTACAACATCTGAGAATTCGATATGATATCCCATATTATTACACCCCTTTATTTACTTAATATTTGTTTTTTTGCTAATTACTATTTTATAGATAAATATAATCTTTGTCAAATTTTGTTAATAGTTACATGCTACAACTTGTTCCATTCTTGTATATCCTTCATTTAATAAATTACTAATTTCTTTTTCCGTTACATTAAAGTTCTTTGCAGCACAAGGAATAGATGCTTCTTCAAAGTATATATAAGAAATAACATCATAACTTTCTTTACCAACATATTCTATTTCATGTTCTTTCAAATTAAATAGTAATTCTTTCATATTTTCTCTTATACACATTATTCTATATTTCTTATATCTGTATAAACTTGCATGATTTAAAATTTGAGTAATATTATTTGAAATTACACAAATCCCATCATAGTTATAAGGATCACTTAGAACAAAATTTATTACGTCATCAAATTTATAAACATATTTTGTTAAACTACTATTTTTAACATCTTTAGCTTCTAAATAAACATTAACATATCTTTTCCCTTCTTTATATGTAGTATCTATTTTCGTTTGAACTTTTAAATCTTTTAAACGCATAGTATGTTCTAAACACATAATTACATTTGAGTTCAAAACTTTTTCTTCATTCCATTTTTTATCTACCTTAAACATTTGAATTAACTCTGGATTTTGTAAATCATAATTAGAGTCTTCTTGTGTCTCTAATATTACATTTTGTTCTTTATATAGTAATGCAGGTAAACTATCTTCATCAAATGGAGAATATTTTTCATTAATTTTGATAAGTTTCTTTATTTTTCCTTTAATTAAATTTTCCTCATCATAAGCAATTACAATATCTCCTTCATTGAATTTATCTTGATTAAAATCTGGAACTTTAATTACAATAGGTTCTCCTTGAAATGTATCTAAAATGGCCAATTCACTTATTGAATCATCTATTTCTTCTTGAAGTAAGAATTTTCCCGCTGCTTCCTTATCAAACAAATAACAATTAAATTTATCTGTTCTTAGATGCTTAGATTTTTCTTCTACCAATTCATACATTTCTTGTGAAAAAGCTAAGACGTCAAAGTCAACTTGCTTTTCTTTTGTTTCAAATAGATACAAATAACCTAGTTCATTAGTTTCTTCATTTTTAAACAAAAACACTAAATCTCTCTTTTCATCTTTAACTTCTTCATCATCTTCAAAGATATCTTGAATAACTTGTTCTAAAAGTTTTTCAGTAATATAATCTATACCATTTTCTAAACAAGTGATTTTAGATACTATATCTCGACTATCACAACATCCTACTTCTATATATTTAGAATCTTCTGGAATCTTGTATTCAAATAATTTAGCTTTATGATTAAATTGGATTTTAAAATTATGTTTTTCATCGACATAGAAGAAAGAATACATTCCATCTATTCTCTTTCCACAATGAGGACATTTGAAAATAAATAGTTTATTACGAATTATTTTATCTCTTAATTCTGGTGATTCATTAGCATCAATCACATCATAAGTTTCAATTTCAAATTCTTCGCCACATTCTTCACATGCAATCATTCTCTTTCTTGTAATAGTCATATTTAATACCCCTTATTTTTTATTTTCTATATTCTTTTTCAAATATATTGTTTAAATGCTCATTATTTAAATCGTAATTATCATTTAAATAATCTACAGCATCTTTTATTGTTTCAAAATAAATGTATTTTGATTGATTAACCGCAAAATCATCTAATCGTTTTATAAATTCGTTTGTTTCTTCTACCTTCATTATTTTATTCATTACATCCGCTTCATTTAAAAAGAATTCACATGGTGTTAGTTCTTTATCTGTTGCCCACATACTAAACCAAACTATGTACTCCATTAGAACTCTTTTTGATGTTGAATGGATAAATGAAATTGATGTTTTAGAACCAATATGTTCTTCTATTCCAATTACCTTTGTTTTATCTGATATAATTTCAGAATTAGCAAGTGCGAATGATTTATGTTTAATAAATTCATTTAATACATTAAATATATTTCCTTCAATATCATAACATTCTAATATATCTAATACATCTCCTACTAATTCTGCATCAATATCTTTGTAATAAGCTTCTGCAATAGCACATGAAATTGCGGCTGTTGTATCACAATCTCCGCCAATTGAAATTGTTGTTCTTAAACAATCTTCAAAATCTTTTGAGATTAAGAAACAATATATTGCTTGTGGAACAGAATTTTGACATGTTTCATTAAAAGTATAAGTTCTTCTTAATTCTTCATAATCAAAATCAATGTCATAATGTTTACTAACATAATCTTTAATGAATTCTTTAGATTTACCAATTCTTGCATAATAAATACACATGGCTGTTACTTCTGCACCTTTTAATCCTTCCGGATGATTATGTGTTACAGAAGTTAAAGCATATGCTAATTCTTTTACTTCTTCTTCATCTCTACCATACCAACCAGCTGCAGATATACGCATTGCCGCTCCATTGCCAAAACTGTTATATGGTTCAGTTCTATCAGTAAATAACCAGTTATAGAATCTACAGCCATATCCTGCGTGAGGATACATTTTACCCCATTTCTTTAACACTTTTACTATATCTTCTTTATTATTACATACGTCATTTTGAATACATTCAGCTACAGCTAATGTCATAATACTATCATCTGTAGGTCTTGTTTTTTTACTAAATAACGGAAAATCTTTATGACGATAATTATTAAATTCATAAACAGATCCGATTACATCTCCTATAATTGCACCTAACATAAATGTCACTCCTTTTCTTTACACTTTGATTATAATACGTTTTTTAACAGGAATTATCGCCGCCATGGGAGATTATTCCTTATTTTTAACAACTTTTTTCGTAAGCACGATATGCTTTATTTACTTTAGCCTCAAAAGTATTTAACTTTTGTTGAATGATACTGATGTAATTTTGTGTAATCTTATTACATAACTCATCAATATCACTTGCGGCTTTAGTAATAACTTCACCTTTAGAACGAATTACGTTTACTTCTTTTTCTAAGAACAGTAATTGCTTGTCCAAATAAGAATTTTTAAGTTCTTCAAATTTATCTAATAATTCTTGTTTAGATTTTACTTCTAACTTTTCTTTTACATCTTGTAATAATAAAGATTTAAACTTCATTGATAAAGATGTAATCATACTTAAGAAGCTAACCATATATGCAGGTCTTACAACATACATATCTGGATATTCATTAACTTTTCTAATAGGTAAATCATTATTAGTTTTCATTTCTAATGTTGAAACTAATACTGCATACTTACAACCTTTTTTATTTCTGTTTTTATCTAAAGCTGCATAGTGATCTGAATTCTTAAGTTTATTCTTAGAATCCGGATTTTCATCTTTCATATCTAAACAAACTGAAGCTAATAATTCTTCTGGATTATGTTCATCAGTTGCATATACTTTGAATATGAAGTCTGCTTTAGAACCTGTTTTTTCTCCTTCTTCTTTAACTACTGTGTTATCTTTTTCCCAAGTACAATTTAAGAATCCATTTTGCATATATGACTCCATTTCTTCATTACATGTGGATTCTAAATTTTCACCAATCATCTTAACGTTAAGAGCTGATTTTTGGTTTTGTAATTGTTTGATAATCATATCTTTTTCCATAAGCTTATTAGCACATTCTAATTCAAGCATATCAATCTTATCTTTCATTTCAGCTTCCAGATGTTGAACCTTTAATTGCTTTTCAGCTTCTCTTAACTTAATCTTAAACTCTAATTTTGCTATTTGATCAGCATAAGCTTGTTCTACTTTAAGTTTTGAATTTTCAATTTCTTTAGCCATAGAACTTTCTAGTTCTTGATACTTAGCATTAAGCTTTTGAATAGTCATTTCATAGTTTGCAACTAACTTTTGTTCATCAAGTGTTTTCGCTGAATTTAACTCTTTTATCTTTTCATTTAATTTAGTTACTTCTGCTTGATGTTGTTGTTTAAGAACTAAATTAGCATTTTCAACTTCTTTAGTTACAGATTCTGATAAAGCATTATATTTTGAATTTAACTCAGTAATCATTAATTCATACTTAGCTGTTAATTCTTGTTGTTCAAGAGATTTGGCAGCGTTATAATTGCTGATTGTTTCATTTAACTTTGCAATTTCAGCTTGATGTGCTTTATCTTTTTCAACCATAGATAAACGATATTCATCCTTTTGTTGGTTTAATTCAGCTGCCTTTTGAGTTAGCATCAATTCTTTAAACTCGGCTAATTTCTTTTCATAGACTTTATCTTGTCCTTTTTTGATTAAATCTTCAATTTGACTACAATCTACATTAGCTAATTCAGCAAGATTAATATAATCTCCAGCTTTACCATCTTCTGCTAAAATAATTGTGTTTTTATCTTTTACTGTTACGTTTAATTGTTTCATTTCTACTTCCTCTTTTCTTACATATCTTTAATTAATTTTATTATATGATAGTCAATGTTCTAAAATTTGGACATTGACTATCCTTTTTAACAATAAATGTCTTTTTCTAACATTTCTTTACCAGTTAATTCTGGATTATATTGATCATGTTCTTTTAATAAAACAATACAATTACTAAATCCTTTTACTAAAGTAATAGATAAATGAATATCCATTTTATTTACCAATTCTACTACATCCATAATCCAATCATTTAATTCATCTAAAGACTTAGTATCAAAATATAACTTATCTCCTATTTCTCTTAAGGTCTTTTTATGCTCAATTCCATCTTCTGAGAATTGTGCAAGAGCTAATATTGCTTGTAGATCTCTAGTTTGGATTTTATCTTGGTTATATTTTTCTTCATCATATAAGAAGTACGAATTGATTAAATCTCTAATAACTACTTCTTTAAATCCATTTACCATATTTTCTAAACTATCACTCCAATACCATTTAGCTACTGTTAAATCCCAAGGAGCTCCTGTATTACTTCCAATGTACATATACATACAAATTGTTTTTCTAGTTACTTCTTCTTTTCTGATCGTGTTTTTCCAATTATTGCTCATTTTCTTTTCCTCTTTTCTTTCTATAAACTTTGTGAAATTTCTATTATTCCATTATTAATCATGTATTGATATATTAATTCTTTTACAAAAGAACTTTGACTTTCCTTTGTATCTAAATATTCCATTATCTTTACATCTACTGGATTTTTAGTATTAAAGGAAAAATTTTTATATTTATAATTTTCTTTTGTATACTTTCTAATATATTTTAATTTGTTTTCATACGCTTTTGTTTCTTTTCTACAGTTTGCCATTTTTCTTTACCTCTTCTTATTTTTTATTTATTTTTGTAAATGTGAATATTTATAAGGGCTATCCCTGAATTAAGAAAGGAGACACAAAAATTTAATATGAAAGGAATTTGATATTTCGATAGCCCACATAAATATTCACATTTACTTTTTACACCTTTATTATAAAAGATGTTTTTCCTTATATTATCGCCGCTATAGGAGATAGTTTTAATTTATTTTATTTCCCAATCAATAGTTACTGTGTCTGTTAACACTTCATCATCTGGATTTAGATCTATATCAAAACCTCCTGTTGGAGCACCCATTTTACAACAATCTAACTCAAAGTAGCGATGAGATTCAAATGTTACTCTACTATATGAATAATCCATATGTACAATATCACCTATAACAACACCTGCAGCATCTGCCATAGCCGATGCTTTTCTTTTAGCATCAGCTACAGCTAACCCAATAAGTTCTGTTTTATACTTTTCAGGATTTTTAACTACATAACTTACTTCAAGTCTTGGATTGATGCTTAACTTTGATAACTCATATAATACTTTACCTAAAGTTTCATTATTGTTATCAAAAATAAAGTTAAGTCTATGTACTACATCATATCCAACATGTCTATATGATGAATTTCCATTCTTGTCATCAATTCTTTTAGTACGTTCTGAAGTATAGAAATCTACCGTTTTTAGTGAATCCTTATCTATACCGCATAACGATATAGCTTCTTTAACTAACTTGGCATCTTCAACACTTTTCGCTATAGCAGCGCCATACTCCATAGCAAATCCTCTAATTGTTAAACTTATTTTTGTTTGTTTAGGTGAAACATACATTTTAGCTTTTCCTGTTACTTTAATTGTTTTCATTCTTACTTCCTCTTTTCTTTTTTATATATTTTTTATTAAATCCAACGTGCTATATCATAAAATCCGTTCTTATAATCTACATAGAAATGTACTTCATATGGGGCGTCAATAGTACAAATATATTCTCCTTTTACCTTTTCTACAAAATCTTGGTTTTCTTCCATAATTTCACACGCTTCAAGTAAAATTTCGTGGTCCTTATGCATTTCATACCATTCCTCGTCTGAAATTTCAAAATCATCATCTGAAATTTCATCCACCTCTTTTTCAGGGATTTCTACTTCTAATTCTTGCCAATAATGATATTTTCTATTTCTGTATTCTACATACTGTTTTATTACATCAGGAGCAGAACTAGAGCAATTAAATTTTTTATTTTTAAATTCCACAATTGTTGAATCTTCCAATAAAATATCAATTGCTTCTAACAAAATTTCATCTAACTCATTTTCTGTAATATCAAGACTATTATCATATGGAAGCTCAGTTTTAATGTTATGTAACATTTTATATTTTAAATCCCTGTGTTCTGTATAAATTTGAACTTCGTAAGGGGCATCTTTTGAACATGTAAACCTTTTGTTCTCAAATTTTATTAAATTAGGATTTTCTTCTAAAATATCACATGCTTTTAATAAAATCTCATCTAATTCTTCTTCTGATAATTCTTTTAACTCCTTTTTGCGAGGTTCAGTTTCTTGAATAGAAATATTTAGGATTTTTTTTATTTCGTTTATGAATGTGACATAAATTTGAACTTCATAAGGAGCATCATTAGTGAAAAATAAATCATTGTTTTCTTCATAAACATATTCTGGATTTTGTTTTAAGATTTCCTCACCTTTTAAATAATATTCCCATCTTTCTTCTGGTGTTAATTGATTATATGCTTTTTCCATTTTTCTTTACCTCTACTTTTTATTTATATATTTTTTTGTAAACATGAATATTTATCTGGGCTATCCGTTATAGAAAATCAAAAGGAATTTAGAACAATGAAACACAACAACAAAGGGGAATTTTGATAGCCCACATAAATATTCACATTTACTTTTTACACCTTTATTATAAAAGATGTTTTTGCACATATTATCGCCGCTATGGGAGATAGTTTATTTTTTATTTTTATTATTTGAGATAAAATTTTCGAATTGTTTTTCTGCTATTTGCATTTTTCCTAAAAATTCAACTAATTCTTCAGGAACTTCGCCAACAATATGAAAATTACCATTTTTATCATAAACAATATTATCTCCATATTGTTCATACATATTTTGTAATTTTATCATTTCTTGTAAACTGTGTTTTGTTTTTCGTTTCATAACTTAGCTCCTTACTTTATCTTGTCATTTCATATATTTCATTTTGTTCTCTTACATAAATTTTTACTTCATAAGGAGCATCTGGAGCACAAATTAATTTATCTCCATCTTCTTTTATGTAATAAGGATGTTCTTCTAAAATATCACATGCTTTTAACATAATTTGATATATTTCTTCTTCTGTTAATTCTTCAAATTCTTTTTCTTGCATTCTTCGTTCTCCTTTAAATTATTTTTCCGTTATTAAAAAATCTCATTTAATTCACTAATGGTTAAAGGTTTATGCTTTACAATACATTCACTTAAAAGTTCAATATATTTTTCATCTTCTTCATTCATAGTAAGAATTATTGGAGGTTCTTCACCGAATTTAATAAAATATTCTAATATTACTTTATTCATAAAAACGCCTCTTCCGCTATTCCCCAAGAGTGTCCATCCCACATCAAAGGATTAAATCCATACTTATCAATTATTAATTTAAGAAGTTCTGGTTCAATCTTAGGCAATATCTCAAGTTCTTCTTCTGTATATTCTTCATAAAAACCATAAGCTAATTCTTCTCTTTGCTTTTTTAAATTATCATCATTAACATCTTTCATTTTCATAACCTCTTTTCTTTTTACACCTTTATTATAAATTGGATTTTTTTACTTTTTATCGCCGCTATGGGAGATATATTTAAAAGTTTTTTTATTACTATACGTTATATTTATAATATAATTTTCTGTTATAAATGCTAAATTGAATCTTATAAATATGCGTCATTATGGACTAAAAATATATAAACCGCGTTTTTCCTAAAAATGTATCAAAAAATCCATAAAATGTGTCAAAAACTGAGGAAAGTGAGAAGTTTACGATATAGAAGAGGGTCCTTTTCCCAAAATGGATAAAACGTCAAAAATGGACAAATTAACTAAAAAATATCAAGTTTAAATTGCATATAAGAATGGTAAATATCTATTTTAGCATAAAATATCAAAAAAAGTGTCTCAACGTTGAGGTCCATTTGTCCATTTTGAAATCGAAAATATGCCGTAATTTCGGCATAAAATGGATTTTCACCAAAATGGATAAAGGTGTAAGAGAAGTGTTCAATAATGATATTATAATGGTAAATAAGACCATCTGTTTCAATAGATGGTCTCTTTTATTTTGCATTATTTTATTTGTTTTACAAGAAATTATTAATGTTATATTTGTCTTCTTTTTAATATATTTATTAAACCATTTTATGAAATTTTTATACATCCATACCAAACATTATAGCTAAAATTTCACCAGTTTCTCTGATATATTCATCTTCATCACTTAATGCTAATTCTACTATTTCATGTGGGATGATTCGTCTATCTAAAATGGCAATTTTTGTCTTATATTTCCCATGTGTGAAAAGATTTATTAAGGCATCATCAGGAATATTTCTAATTTCAAGTAACTTCATTTGAATTACTTCGCTGGACATTAATGAAGCTATTCTAATAACACCATCAGAAATATCATTTCTATTTAAAATAACAGACGCAGTTTCATCAGAAGTAGTTCTTCCCATAATATGACATAAAATTCCATTTGGCGTATCTTCATCATATGCCAAATCTAAATATATTTCTTCTCTTTCCAAATCTGGCAAATATTCTTCAGAATTAATAGAACAGTAAAACTGCCACTTAGCTTGTATCTTTTCATATTCTAAACTTATTTCTTCATGACCATCCGGTAAAAAAAATTCATAATCTATTATCCCACAAACCACTTCTTCAGATAATTTGTTGTTTCTACAAATAATATGTATAGGATAATCCTCGTAATACTCAAACATAACATCTTTTATTTGCTTTCTTAATATATATAATTCTGCCATTTTTAGCATAAACATTTATCTTGTATAATCATATTGTACTTAAGATCATACTTTCTCCTTAGTTTCAAATTTTAATTTACAGTTACGAGTACAACATAACTTTTCAAAATGATAATCGTAATAAATTAACAATCATTTCTTTTTAATAAGATTCTCTACTTAAATAGTCTTTATTTATTCACAAAAATCCATAAATCATTAATCAATTTAATAAGCTTTTCGTTAGTATGATTAATAAAAATCTTAAGCTTATTTGAATCAGTTGCTACATTTGAACTTTCTTCAATTTTTATATAAAAATCTAATGTAGCAGTAATTGTATCTGATATTACTTCTAATTTATTTATTAATTGAACTAATTCTTTTATTTTATCACCACCTTTCCTGATAGAAAAAATGCTATTTCTTTTCGTTAATAAATGCATTAGCTATCTTTCTATCGTTGCTTGATATTACATGACCATACATATCTGTAGTTGTAGAAGGCCTTGAATGTCCAGCCCTTTTTGATACTGATATTAAGGGTGCATTTTCTACTTCAAGCATGTATGTAATATAGGAATGTCTTAAGGAATGAACTGTATAGTGTTCTAATTTTAATTCATCTAAGACCTTATTTAACCAATAATTAATTGTCTGCGGGAATATGAAATTTCCATCCGCTTTTTTGAACAAATACTCTTCACTTTGCATTTTAGTTTTACAAAAAATCTTATATTCTTTTAATGACTCTAAAACTTCGTCTGATATTGCAATTGTTCTAGTTGAAGAGTAATTCTTCGTTCCGTTACGGAATTGAATTCCTTTTCCACTTACATAAGTAACAACATTTTCTATAATCATTTTCTTCTCTTGAAAGTTAATATTTTCCCATTTTAAACCTAATAATTCTTCTTTTCGCATCCCTGTATTCAGTAAAATAAGAAACGCATTTTTAATTCTTAGGTCTGGGTACGTTGAGATATAATTATAGAATTTCAAATATGTTTCTGCATCCATACACTTACCTTTTTTGTTAAAATCTTTATTTTTTATAGGTTCTATATAATCAGAGGATGCATAATTATGAGTAATATAACCATTTTTAACAGCGAATGATAAACTAGCTTTAAAGAACGAAATATATTTCATTTTAGTATTATAAGCAATTTCTATATCTTCTTCTTTAATATCAAATAACTCACAAGCTGAAACACCTAACTCTTTTGAAAAATTTTCCGCCCAAGACTTACCAACATTTTTCCCATCAAGAGCTTTTCTTAATGTGTAGTGTTGAATTCCCATCATTCTTCTCATGATAGTGTAATTCAATCCTCTATCTTCTAATATCTGGTTAAAATTATCTTTTGGAAAGTATTGAACAACTTTTTTTGTTAACTTATTAATTTTAGAATATAAATTTCGAACGATTTCAGGGGTTAAATCTATCAATTTAAGCGTTCTTAATTCTTCAACTAAATATTTTGCAATAGGTTCATTTCTCGCAAAAGTACTTGGGTTTAGATTTTCCTGCATATGTTTAAGATAAATTTTACAAAATTCTTCATAAGATAAATCAGTTTTTATACCTAATTTCATTTCTTCTTCACATTCATCAATAAAACTATTATGCATTTTTTCAGCTTGTTTATTTAATTTCGATTGTGTTAAACCCATTTCCAAATATATTCTTTTATTTCTTTTATAAATTTCTTTAGTTTTGGGATTTTTTCTTCTAAATTCACAATCAATATATGGTCTACCATCTTTAGAATATTTAATTTCACGATAACTCATATCAAAAATCTCCTTTATATAATGTTAATTTTTTAGACATTATTTTGTCATAGATTAAAATATTCATCAATTTCATCTAAATAAAAATAAATATTATTATCTAAACGAAAACCATGAAGTTCTTTATTTTCAAACTTTTTTATTAACTTGTATTTAGTGATATTAATATTCTTTTCTCCCAAATATTTGATAACATCACTATTTTTTCGTAATTTTCTAATATTAATCATAATAAAGACCTAAAGCACTAAAAACTTCATCATAATCAACAAGAACTTTATTGCCAGATATTAAACTATTTATTATTCCATTTTTAATTAAACTAGTAATCATATATCTAGTAACAGCAGTATCTGGATCTATTGATTTTATTAATTTTAATACTTCAGAAATGCTACGTAATTTTTTTATTTTCATAACAGCACCACCAAATAAAAATTTTAAAAATTTATTAATTATTATTTTCAACTCTTTTTTAATTAAAATTCTAAACGGGTTATTTTTAGAATTTCAAAAAGAATAATCCGAAAATGCAAATTAATCTTTCGAAGTTAAATTAATAACAAATTCCATCACACCATAGTTCTAGATTTTTGGATTAGAATTCTAAATGGGGTTATTTTTAGAACTTAAAAACCGTAACTAGAAAATTTTAAATTGTTATTTTGAAATCAATAATTAACTTCTTTCCTGAAATTATAGTTTTTACAAAAAAATTTGAGTTAAAATTCTAAATGGGGTTATTTTTAAAAATTTCAAAATTCCTCTGTGAGAAAACTAAAAAGTTCTAGAACTATAATAAATGGTTAGGCTATTGTTATACATTTATTAGTAGCACACGGGTCAATATTTCAACAGTCCGGAATTTTGTCCGGAATTTTTTTTAACAAAACGTAAGATTTGTTGTGTTTTGAATAATTAAGTTAGAAAAAAAGGAAAACCAAACTTGAACTAAACCTTTGGTTTCCCTGTATTTTCACGAGCTAAATAATATTTAAAAACATAATATATTAATATAAAAAGACTAATTATTTATATTTTTTTATAAAACATTTGCAAAACACTAAATACTATGGTATACTTGTTTATGCGTAAATAGGAGTATGGTGTCAACGGTAGCACGCGGGTCTCCAAAACCTTTAGTTCGGGTTCGAATCCTGATACTCCTGCCATTTTTAAAAAACAAGTAGAAGAAATTCTACTTTTTTTATTTTTTTTCAAAAAAATGTAATTTTCTGTCTATTTATTTAATGGGGCAAAATTAATAAAAGGAGAAAATTATGAAAAAGAAAATAATAATTATATTTAATTTGTTATTATCATGTATCTTATTAGTCTCTGCTTTTAACATTACCTCTAAGGCAGCAACTAAAGAATATGAATTAGTAACACCATTTTTTAATCTAGAATTTTTCGAAGAAGATTACCATATCTTTAATAAAGGTTATTATTTAATTGTA
>JBGVFV010000063.1:0-28434 GCA_045121295.1 Candidatus Pelethenecus sp. | reverse complement strand
AAGTAAAAAGACTACAAATAAACGAACTGGAAAGAAAAGAAATTCTTATAAAAAATAATTAAGAAAATAGTGATAGTTGGTTGTTTCTTTCCAATAAAAAAAGCGTATTTTAAACCGATAATTTTCGAAAAAATACGCTTTTTTTATTTTATCATTTCCTACATCTGTTTATAGGTCACCCTACAAACTTTTTATAGCTCGATTTTGATTAGTACTACTTATAATTTAAAGTACCAAAGAAAAGGCTCATTTCTGAGCCTTATTTGTTAATTATTCTACCCACTCAATAATTGCTAAAGGTGCTGCATCTCCACGACGGAAACCAGTTTTAATTACACGAGTGTAACCACCATTACGGTTAGCAAATTTTGGAGCGATTTCATCAAATAACTTTTGGATTGCAAATTGTCCATCTTCAGCCTTTTCAAAACGAATTAATTCTGCAGCTTGACGACGAGAATGTAAAGTATTTGCTTTACCTAAAGTTACCATTTTATCAGCTAATTTCTTTAATTCTTTAGCTTTAGCAACTGTAGTTTCAATACGACCATTTAAAATTAAATCTGTAACTAAGTCACGTAATAACGCTTTTCTTTGGGCTGAATTACGACGTAATCTACTATATGCCATTGTAATATCCTCCTTTAAAGATTAATCTTTATTGAAGCCTAAACCTAAGGCTTCTAATTTTTCTTTAATTTCTTTTAATGATTTTCTACCAAGGTTACGAACTTTCATCATATCTTCTTCAGATTTGCTTGATAATTCAGCAACAGTGTTTAATCCTGCACGTCTTAAACAGTTTTGAGAACGTACAGATAAATCTAATTCATCGATAGTCATTTCTAACTTACGATTTTTAGTGTCATCTTCAGCTTCGATCATATAATCAGAAACAGAAGCTTTTTCACTTAATTCAACTACTACTTCTAAATGATTAATCATCATTTTTGAAGCCATTGCAATAGCTTCTTTTGCAGAAATAGAACCATTTGTTTGAACTTCGATTTCAAGTTTATCAAAGGAAGCTACATTCACATTTTCAACACGAGTTTTTTCTACATTAAATGCCACATTAACAATTGGAGTGTAAATAGAGTCGATTGAAATAACACCAACTGATTGGTTGTATTCTTTATTAGCAGCTGAGCTAACATAACCCACTCCTCTACGAACTGTTAAGAACATATGTAAATTACCACCTGCTGAAACAGTTGCAATATGTTGTTCTGGATTAACAACAACAACTTCATTACTATGAATGATGTCTGCAGCTGTTACTTCACCTTCACCTTTGTTGATTTCAACGATAGTTTCAAAATTAGGATCTTCACTATCTACACTTAAAACAACACGTTTTAAGTTTAAGATAATAGTAATAACATCTTCTACTACTCCATCAACATTTTGGAATTCATGTTCTGCACCATCAATTTTAACATTAACGAATGCTGCACCAGGTAAAGAAGATAATAACGTTCTACGTAAAGCATTACCTAAAGTAATACCAAATCCTCTTTCAAGTGGTGAAATAACAAATTTACCATATCTACCTTGATCTGCGATTTCTTCAACGCTTGTTCTAGGTTTTTCAAATTTTAAATCTTTCATTAATGGGCCTCCTATTTTTTTAAAGTTTAAAATTAAAATTTATTTAATTTTTAGCCTCTAGGACGTTTTGGTGGACGGCATCCATTATGTGGAACCGGTGTAACATCCGTAATAGCTGTAATTTCTAAACCAGCTACAGTTAATGATCTGATAGCTGCTTCACGACCTTGACCAGGTCCTTTTACAGAAACTTCAACTTTTTGTACACCAGAATCGATTGCTGCTTTTGCTGCAGCTTCACTACACATTTGTGCGGCAAAAGGAGTTGACTTACGACTACCTTTAAAGCCTAATGCACCAGCACTGCTCCAAGAAATTACATTACCTTCTGGATCAGTTATAGTTACGATTGTATTATTGAAAGTCGAATGAATATGTGCTACACCAACTGGGCAGTTTCTTTTCACACGACGTTTTTGTACTTTACGTGCCATAATTTATATCCTCCTTATTATTTCTTTTTATTTGCGATAGTATGTCTAGGACCCTTACGAGTACGTGCATTATTTCTAGTATTTTGTCCACGAACTGGTAAACCTTTTCTATGACGCATACCTCTATAGCAACCAATTTCCATTAAGCGTTTAATGTTTAAAGCAACTTCTCTTCTTAAATCACCTTCAACTTTATACTTAGCTACTTCTGTACGAATAGCATGTAATTGTTGCTCAGTTAAGTTTTTAGTACGAATATCTTCAGAGATATCAGTAGCTTTTAAAATATTTTTAGCTGTTGTTTCACCTATACCATAGATATATTGTAATGAAATAACAATTCTTTTTTCATTTGGAACATCTACACCTGCAATACGTGCCATATTCTTGCACCTCCTATATTTTATCCTTGTCTTTGTTTATGCTTAGGGTTTTCGCAAATAACCATTACACGGCCTTTACGTTTAATAACCTTGCATTTATCACAAATTGGTTTTACTGATGGTCTTACTTTCATCTTTAAATCCTCCAATTATTTATGTCTGTAAGTAATTCTTCCACGTGTTAAATCATACGTAGATAACTCAATAGTTACCTTATCACCTGGTAAAATGCGTATGTTATTCATGCGGATTTTACCAGAAACGTGGGCTAAAACTTGATGATCATTCTCAAGCTTTACAATAAATTGTGTATTAGGAAGTACTTCTAGTACTCTTCCTTCCATTTCAATAACATCATCTTTTTTTGCCATCTATAATGTCTCCTTTATAATGTGGTTAAAATTTCATAACCGTCTTTACGCACTACAATAGTATGTTCATAGTGTGCACTATAAGATTTATCTAAAGTTACAGTAGTCCAGCCGTCAGATAAGATTCTTACTCTTTTTGTTCCGGCATTAACCATTGGCTCTATTGCTAAAACCATACCTTCTTTTAATATCGGTCCAGTACCAGCCTTACCAAAATTGAAGATAACTGGATCTTCATGTAATTCTTTACCAACACCGTGACCTGTAAATTCTTCAACTACTCCATAGCCAAAACTATTTGCATAATTTCCGATTGCAGCACTTACATCACCTAATCTTGCACCTTCTTTGACTTGTTCAAGTCCTTTGAATAATGCATCGTGTGTAACTTGCATTAATTGTTTGGCTTCTTCTTTAACTTCGCCTACTGCGTAAGTCCAAGCAGAATCTCCATGGTAACCCTTATAGCATGCCCCTATATCAATAGCTATGATATCTCCAGCTTTCAATATACGTTTTTTGCTTGGGAAACCATGAACAACCTCCTCGTTAACCGAAGCGCAAACAGCGGAAGGGAAGCCGTGGTATCCTTTAAAGGAAGGTGTTGCACCATTTTCTAAAATGATTCTTTCACATATTTGATCAAGTTCATATGTTGAAACACCAGGTTTAACACATTTTTTCATTTCAGCATGGCATAATGCAACAATACGACCTGCCTCTTTTAATAGCGCTATTTCACGTTCGCTTTTAATTTTAATCATTATTAAGCACCTAATACATTTTTAATGTCTTCGAAAACTTTGTCTAAAGCTTGGTCTCCGTTAACTGTTTTTAATAAACCTCTTGTATTATAGAAATCTAATAAAGGCGCTGTGTTATTATCATAAACTTCTAAACGGCTATTAGCTGTTTCGTATGTATCATCAGCTCTTTGAATAAGTGGAGTACCACATACATCACAAATACCTTCTTGTTTTGGAGCGTTGAATTCAACATGGAATGTTGCTCCACAACCTTTACATACACGTCTACCAACCATACGTCTTACTAAAATTTCTGCAGGAACATTTACATCTAAAACAGCATCTAACACGATTCCATTTTCTTTTAAGAAAGTTTCTAATGCTTCTGCTTGAGCAATTGTACGAGGGAATCCATCTAATAAGAATCCCTTCTTACAATCATCTTCTAATAATCTTTCTTGAACAATACCAATAGTAACTTCATCAGGTACTAATTGGCCTTTATCCATAAAGCTTTTAGCTAATAAGCCAAGCTTTGTTTCATTTTTAATAGCTGCACGGAACATATCTCCAGTAGAAATATGTGGAATATTATAATATTCTTTAATGTTTGCAGCTTGAGTACCTTTTCCGGCACCTGGTCTACCCATAATTAATAACTTCATAAGTTGACCTCCTTATTAATCTAAGAATCCTTTGTATTCCTTTGTTTCGGCTGAAGTTTCCATTTGACGGAAAGTTTCAATAGCAACACCGACAACAATGATTAATGATGTACCACCAATTGTAATTACTGAAGCTTCTTGAGCTGTGAAGCCGAACGCTGCTGATACAATGATTGGTACTAATGCTAGAACTACTAAATAAGCAGCACCTATTAAAGTAATTCTAAATAACATTTTAGATAATTGAACTTTAGTATCTTCACCTGGACGGTAACCTGGAATATAAGCATTTTGCTTGTCTAAATTATCAGCAATCTTATCAGGATCTACTGTCATGAATGAATAGAAGAAACTAAAGAATACTATTAATAATATATATAGTATACAACCGATAGGTCTTGAGTTAGTGAAAATTTCTTGTAACCATTGACCAGCACCACTTGCTGTATCTAATTGAAGTGTTCCTACAATAGTCATAGGAATACTCATAATTGTAGATGCAAAGATAACTGGCATAACACTCGCACTATTAAGCTTAACAGGAATATCTGAACCTTGAGAAGCTTGACGGTTTGCATATTGAACTGGAATCTTTCTTTGAGCACCTTCAAAGTAAACTACACCTAAAATCATTGCGAAATATAACACGATGATTAAAATAAATAAGAAACAGTTTAAACCTGTGAAAGCTTCACCTAAATACTTAGTTGATAATGTAGTAAACATTGCTGGAATTGATGAAATGATACCAGCTGAAATGATCATTGAAGAACCATTTCCGATACCATGACGTGTAATTAAGTCTGCTAACCACATAGTAAATGCAGAACCAGCAGCAATTACGATAGCCATGTAAAGATAGTATAAAATGTAGATTCGAGAGTTAACCATAATATCAGGGATTAAGATATCACCGATACTTTGACCTAAACCGAATAATAATACTAAAGCTTGAACTAAAGCTAAAACTATTGAAGTATATCTAGTAATTTGATTTAATTTAGCTTTACCTACTTCTCCTTGTTCACTGTATTCCTTTAACTTAGGAATTAACATTTGTAACATTTGAATTACAATTGATGCAGTGATGTATGGTGAAATACCTAACGCTAAGATTGAGTAGTTAGATAAACCACCACCAGAGAATGCATTTAAGATACCGAAGAAGCTAGCTTCTTCAAAGATACCTTGCACTTGAGTTGTATCGAATAAAGGAATTGGAATATATGTTCCAGCCTTAAATGCTAATAACAACCCAAATGTAATCATAATTTTAAGAACAACCTCACGATTGCTTAAAATCTTTTTAAGTTTATCAAACAAGTTAGATCACCTCAACAGATCCACCAGCAGCTTCAATAGCAGCTTGTGCAGACTTTGAAATTTTGTTAACTTTAACAGTTAACTTCTTGTTTAATTCTCCTTGACCTAAAACTTTTACACCATCTAATACTTCTTTGATTAAACCTGCAGCAATTAAGCTTTCAGCATCAACAACTGCACCATCTTCAAAGCAGTTTAATTTTTCAATATTAACGATTGCATAGAATTTGTGAGAATGGCTGTTGAAACCAATTTTAGGTAAACGTTGGAATAAAGGTAATTGGCCCCCTTCGAAACCTGGACGAACGCCACCGCCTGAACGAGCGTTTTGACCTTTAGTACCTCTACCTGCAGTTTTACCTAAACCACTACCAATTCCACGACCTACACGTTTTTTGTAATGTCTTGCGCCATCATTTGGCTTTAATTGATTTAACATTGTTTGGCACCTCCTACTATTCTTGGACAACCTTTACTATATGTGCTATAGTAACGATCATGCCTCTAATTGCTTCATTTTCCTCTTTTACGACTGTTTGACCGATTTTTGTTAAACCTAATGCTTTAGCAGTAGCAACTTGGTTAGGTTTACGACCAATTAAACTTTTAACTAATGTGATTTTATACATAGACGATTACCCTAAGATTTCTTCAACTGTTTTACCACGTCTAGCAGCAACTTGTTCAACAGTTTCTAAACTCTTTAACCCTTCTATTGTAGCTCTAACCACGTTAATTGGAGTAGCTGAACCCAATGATTTTGATAAGATATCAGTGATACCTGCTAATTCAACAACAGCACGTACTGGACCACCGGCGATAACACCTGTACCTTCACTTGCTGGTCTTAAAACAACACGGCCTGCGCCATAAACACCAGTAACTGGATGAGGAATAGTAGTTTTTACAGTGGCAACAGTAATCATATTCTTTTTTGCATTTTCGATGGCTTTTTTAATTGCTTCAGGTACTTCTTGAGATTTACCAGTACCGAAACCAACGTTACCTTTCTTATCACCGATTACTACTAATGCAGCGAAACGGAAACGTCTACCACCTTTAACAACCTTAGTTACACGGTTAATTGCAACTACGCGTTCTTCGAACTCTGGTTGTTCAATTTCTTTACGTTCTTTTCTATCTTGACGCATAAGAATTTATCCTCCTTAGAATTTTAATCCTGCAGCTCTTGCTGCTTCAGCTAAAGCTTTAACACGTCCATGATATAAATAACCACCACGGTCGAAAACTACAGCCTCAATTTTTAAATCTAATGCACGCTTAGCAATTAAAGTTCCAACTTCAGTTGCAGCAGCTACATTTGAACCATTTTTAACAGTAATTTCTTTATCTAGAGAAGAAGCACTGCATAATGTATTTCCTGTATTATCATCAATGATTTGTGCATAGATTTGCTTATTTGAACGGAACACGTTAAGTCTTGGTTTTTCAGCTGTACCAACTAAAGTTTGACGAAGACGTAAGTGTCTCTTTTGACGATTGTCATTTTTAGAAACTTTATTAATCATAATTTAGTACTCCTTTCTAACTACTTCTTAGCAGTTTTTCCTTCCTTACGACGAATATGTTCATCAGAATACTTAATACCTTTACCTTTGTATGGTTCTGGTTTACGTACTGCACGAACGTTTGCCGCAAATTGTCCAACTACTTGTTTATCAATACCAGAGATAATAACTGTTGTATTCTTTGGTAATTCTACTTTTACACCAGCAGGGATTTCTAATTCAACTGGATGAGAATAACCAGCTGATACTACTAATGTGTTACCTTGTAATTGAGCACGGTAACCTACCCCGATGATATCTAATTGTTTTTTGAATCCTTCAGATACACCAACGATCATGTTGTTTAATAAGGCACGAGTTGTACCATGGAACATTTTCATAACCTTTGTATCATTTGGACGCTTAACTACACATTCGCTACCTACTGTAGCAATTTCTAGCTCACTATTGAATTGAAAGCTTAACTCACCCTTAGGGCCTTTAACTGTAACTAAGTTACCAGCAGCAACTTCTACGCTAACGCCTGCAGGTAATGTGATAGCCTTATTACCAATACGAGACATTTAAAACACCTCCATATTTAATATTTCTTTTAATTAATTTTATTATTTTTAAGATTTTTAAATCTTACCAAACGTAAGCTAAAACTTCTCCACCAATTTTTAACTTACGAGCTTCTTTATCTGTCATAATACCCTTTGAAGTAGAGATAATAGCAACACCTAAACCATTTAATACTTTTGGTAATTCTTCAGCAGTTGTATAAACTGGAAGACTTGGTTTAGAAATTCTCTTTAAACCTCTAATTACTTTTTGGTTATTAGCAGTATATTTTAATGTAACAGTTGTAACGCTCTTTAAGTCTGAAGAAACAACGAAGTCAGCAATATAACCTTCATTCTTTAAAACATTTAAGATAGCTGTTTTAGTTTTTGAAGATGGAACTTCAACTGTTTCATGACGCATAGCGCATGCATTGTTAATGCGGACTAACATATCCGCAATTGGATCTGTCATCATATAACTAATTCCTCCTTACCTATCTTAGTCAAAATTACCAGCTTGATTTTTTAACGCCAGGAATTTGACCTTTATATGCTAATTCACGGAAACAAATACGACATAACTTGAATTTAGCAATTACAGCATGTGGACGACCACAACGTTCACAACGAGTATATTCACGTGAACTATATTTAGGTTTTCTATGATTTTTAACGATCATTGATGTTTTTGCCATAGTTTATTCCTCTCTTACTTTCTAAAAGGCATACCCATTAATTGTAATAAAGTACGTCCTTCTTCATCTGTTTTAGCTGTAGTAACGATTACGATATCCATACCACGAACTTTTTTAACTTTGTCAAAATTAATTTCTGGGAAAATTAATTGTTCTTTAACACCTAATGTGTAGTTACCACGACCATCAAAGCTATCGCCATTGATACCATGGAAATCACGTACACGAGGTAAAGCAACTGAAACAAGCTTATCTAAGAATTGATACATTCTTTCGCCTCTTAAAGTTACCTTACAACCAATTGGCATACCTTCACGTAATTTGAAGTTAGCAATTGATTTTCTTGCTTTAGTAACTACTGGTTTTTGGCCGGTAATTAGTGTTAATTCTTCAACAGCGTCATCTAAAACTTTAACGTTAGCAACAGCGTCACCAATACCCATGTTGATAACGATTTTTTCAACTTTTGGAATTTGCATTGAAGATTTATATGCGAATTTATTCGCTAATTCTGCTCTAACAGAATTTTGATACTTTTCTTGTAAACGATTCACTATTGTTTACCTCCTCTCCAATAGATTAATTGAATTTATGATCAGATTTTTTAGATACTCTGATCTTTTTACCATTTTCAACGATAATACTTACACGAGTAGGTTTGTTAACCTTTGGATCTAATAACATTACATTAGATGCATCGATTGGTGCTTCAACCTGAATGATACCACCATCTGGATTAGCTTGAGTTGGTTTTTGGTGTTTAGTAACTTTGTTAACACCTTCAACAACTACTTTGTTGGTTTTTGGGAAAGCTTTTAAAACTTTACCAGTTGTTGGAACAACATTTCCTTTTGCATCCTTTGTATATTTATCTTTACCAGCGATAACAACTACTGTATCTCCTGTTTTAATTTGCATAAGTCTGCACCTCCTTATAATACTTCCGGTGCTAAAGATACGATTTTCATGTAATCTTTATCACGTAATTCTCTAGCAACAGGTCCGAAAATACGAGTTCCACGAGGAGTTTTATCCTCACGGATTACAACAGCTGCATTTTCATCAAATTTGATGTATGAGCCATCGTTTCTTCTTAAACCAGTTTTTGTACGTACAATAACTGCTTTAACGATATCACCTTTTTTAACAGTTCCGTTTGGAACTGCTTGTTTAACGCTACATACAACGATATCACCTACGTTAGCATATCTATGTAATGCGCCACCTAATACTTTAATAATTAATAATTCACGCGCGCCACTGTTATCAGCAACGGCTAATCTAGTTTCTTGTTGAACCATGATAGACCTCCTTTCAGGACCCTTATTAAATAGTTTCCTTAACTTGAACCACTTCTACTAAAATATAGCATTTTGTTTTAGAAAGTGGTCTAGTTTCCATAAATCTAACAACATCTCCTACTTTAGCAGTGTTGTTTTCATCATGAACGTGAAACTTATGAGATTTCTTTACACGCTTTTTATAAAGCTTAGCTGTACCAAAAGTATCAACAGATACAACGATTGTTTTATCCATCTTATCAGAAACTACTGTTCCTGTAAAATATTTACGACTATTACGTTCCATGCTGTCTCCTCCTATTCTGCTCCATTGCTAGCATCTTCTACAACTTTTTTAGCTCTAGTTCTTTTCTTTGGAGCTTCTTCAGCAGCATAAGAACCTTCAGTTAAGATTGTTTTCATTCTAGCAATATCTCTTTTTACTTCATTCATACGAGCAGGTTTTTCTAAATTACCTAGAGCAGCTTGAAATTTTAAATTGAATAATTCTTCTTTTAACTCAGCTATTTTCTTTTCGATTTGAGCTTTGCTTAATTTACGAATATCTTGTGCTTTCATTATTGCTCTTCACCTACTTTTTTAACAATTTTAGTTGTACAAGGTAACTTGTGTGAAGCTAAACGTAATGCTTCTCTAGCAACACTTTCAGGTACACCTGCAACTTCAAATAATACTAATCCTTCCTTAACTACTGCAACCCAAGTTTCTGGAGAACCTTTACCTGAACCCATACGTACTTCTAATGGTTTTTTAGTTTTAGCTAAGTGTGGGAATACTTTGATCCATACTTTTCCTTGACGGTTCATATGACGTGTAATCGCGATACGGGCAGATTCGATTTGACGGTTAGTTAACCAACAACCTTCTGTTGCTACGATACCGAATTCACCGAATGCAATTTCAGTACCACCTTTAGCTTTTCTATCACGATAGTACACTCTATGAGGACGACGGAATTTTACTCTTTTAGGCATTAACATAATTATTTACCTCCTTTAGAGCTATCTTCTTTTGCAACTCTTTTAGGTTGTCTTGGTCTAGCAGGTTTTCTGTCTTCAACACTTCTTACAGGTTTTTGGAAAACTTCACCCTTATAAATCCAAACTTTGATACCTAATTTACCATAAGTAGTTGCAGCTTCTGCTACAGCGTAATCAACATCTGCACGTAAAGTTTGTAGAGGTACTTGACCTTCATTGTAACCTTCGCTACGTGCCATTTCTGCACCGCCTAAACGACCAGAAATTAATGTTCTAGCACCTTTAGCACCAGCTTTTAAAGCTCTTTGAATTGCTACTTTTTGAACACGGCGGAATGATGCACGTGCTTCTAATTGTTCAGCAATTGATTTTGCTACTAATGTTGCATCTAATTCAGGTTTTTTGATTTCAACAACATTTAAAATAATTTCTTTTTTAGTCATGAATGCTAATTCTTTAACAACTTTGTTTTTAGTTTCAGCTTCATGTCCGATAACCACACCAGGTTTGCCAGTGTATAATGTAATTTTAACACGATCCTTATTTGCGCCTTTTAAACGTTCGATAATTACACGTGAAATTGCAGCTTTCTTATATACTTCATTTAAATAATCACGAATCTTTAAATCTTCTAATAATAAATCTGCAACATCATTTTTAGATGCATACCATGCAGCATCCCAATCACGGATAATACCAACACGTAGACCAGTAGGACTAACTTTTTGACCCATGTGACTTTCCTCCTTACTTGCTTTCTCTTTCAGCTACGATAATAGTGATGTGACAAGTTCTCTTTAAGATAACGTCTCCTCTACCTTTAGCACGAGGTAACATTCTCTTCATTCTTAAACCTTCATTTACGTAAGCTGTTTTAACATATAGATTACTAGAATCCATATTATAGTTGTGTTCTGCGTTTGCACAAGCAGAATTTAATACTTTAGAAACCGCTTCACAAGCTTGTTTATTTGTAAACTTTAAGATAGCCTTTGCTTCAGCTACATCCTTATTACGAATTAAATCTACAACAAGACGAGCTTTACGTGGAGTGATTCTAATAGTTTTTGCAGTTGCTCTTGCTTCCATATTATAATTTCTCCTTTTCGACTATTTTCTTTTTGATTTCTTATCATCAGCGTCATGCCCGTGGTAAGTTCTAGTTGGAGCGAATTCACCTAACTTGTGACCTACCATGTCTTCTGTAACGTATACAGGAACATGTTCACGACCGTTGTAAACTGCGATTGTATAACCAATAAACGCAGGGAAGATTGTTGATCTACGAGACCAAGTTTGAATTACTTTCTTTTCATTGTTATCTTTTTGTGCTTCAACCTTTTTCATTAAATGATCATCACAAAAAGGTCCTTTTTTAATTGAACGAGCCATAATCTTTTTCCCCCCTTATTATTTTCCGTTTCTTCTACGAACGATTAATTTTGTAGAAGCTTTCTTATTGTTACGAGTTTTTAAACCAAGAGCTGGTTTACCCCAAGGAGTAACTGGACTAGGACGTCCGATTGGACATTTACCTTCACCACCACCATGAGGGTGATCGTTAGGGTTCATAACTGAACCACGAACTGCAGGTCTAACACCTAAATGACGTGATTTACCAGCTTTACCAATTCTTACTAACTCATGAGATTCATTACCAACTTCACCGATTGTTGCTTTACAAGCAGCTAAGATCTTACGAACTTCACCACTTCCTAAACGTACTAATACGTATTTGTCAACACGTCCTAAGATTTGTGCAGACACACCAGCACTACGTGCGATTTGTCCACCTTTACCAGGATGTAATTCGATGTTGTGGATTAAACTACCTACTGGAATTTGGTTAATGCATTTTGCATTACCAACTTTGATATCTGCGTTTTCACCAGATAATAATACATCACCAACTTTTAAGCCTTTTGGAGCTAAGATATATCTCTTTTCACCATCAGCATAGAATAATAAAGCGATGTTTGCACTTCTGTTTGGATCGTATTCGATTGTTTTAACAGTTGCTGGAATACCATCTTTGTTTCTCTTGAAATCGATAATACGATATTTTTGTTTGTTACCGCCACCATGATGACGAACTGTTATTCTACCTGTATTGTTACGTCCACCTTTTTTAGACTTTGGAGCTAACAATGATTTTTCAGGAGTGTCAGTTGTGATTTCTTCAAATGTTAAAACTGACATGTTACGTCTACCGTTTGACGTAGGCTTATATTTTCTAACTGCCATGTTAATAATTCCTCCTATTAGATTTCGAAGGCGTCAATCTTGTTATCCGCAGCTAATTTAACGATTGCTTTCTTATATGCAGCTGTATAGCCTTCATATTTTCCAACTCTCTTACGCTTTGGTAAAACATTGATTGTATTTACGCTTTCTACTTTTACTTTAAAAATTTCTTCAACAGCATTTTTGATTTCAACTTTATTAGCACTCTTTGCAACTTTGAAAGTGTATTTGTTGAAGTTTTCTTTTAATGCCATAGTCTTTTCTGTAATGATTGGACCTTGAATAATATCAAATGCTTTAGTCATATTAGTTCAATTCCTCCTCATAATATTTAATAGCACCTTCAGTAACGATCATCTTGTCATAACATAAGATTTCATATACGCTGGCGTTATTTACTGGTGTTAAGAATACACCTGGAATGTTTCTAGCTGATAAAACTGCTTCAGTTGTTAATTCTTCTTGAGAACAAACAACGATTGCTTTACCTTCTACTTGAATGTTTGCTAAGAAGCTTAAGAAGTTCTTAGTTTTTACTTCTTCAAATTTGATTGCTTCAACAGCAACAAATTTATTTTCTTGTACTTTGTATGATAAAACTGATTTTAAACCTAATTGTTTAACTTTTCTGTTTAATTTGAATGCATAACTTCTTGGAGTTGGTCCGAATACTACACCACCACCGCGCCATTGAGGTGCACGAGTAGAACCGATTCTAGCACGACCAGTACCTTTTTGTCTCCATGGTTTTTTACCACCACCGCGAACTTCGCTACGACCTTTAACATCATGAGTACCTTGTCTCATTGCTGCTCTTTGGCAATTAACTACATCATAGATAACTTGTTGATTAGGTTCAATTCCGAAGATTTCATCATTTAAAATAATATCTCTTACTTTTTCTCCAGATTGATTTAATAATGCAATAGTTGGCATGTTATAAATCTCCTTTCTACAATTTTAATTAATTAGCTTTTACAGCTGATTTGATTACTACTAAACCTTTTTTAGGTCCTGGTACGTTACCACGAACTAATAATAAGTTTCTTTCAGTATCAACTGCTGCAATAACTAAATTTTGTAATGTTACTGTTTCATGTCCCATATGACCAGGCATTCTCTTACCTTTCATATTTCCTTTGATTGCACCCATAGAACCAACGATACGGTGACATGCTGAAGTACCGTGACTCATTCTTAAACGGCGTGCGTTATAACGTTTGATAGTACCTGCAAAACCTTTACCTTTTGAAGTACCAGTTACATCTACTACTTCACCAGCAGCAAATATATCACATTTAATTTCTTGACCAACGTTGTAAGATAATAACTCATTTCCTTGTGCTTCTGAGAAACGGAATTCTCTTATGAAGCGCTTAGGAGCAGTGTTAGCCTTTGCAACATGGCCTTGTTCAGGTTTGTTTGATAAACTTTCTCTCTTGTCAATAAAACCAACTTGAACAGCTACATATCCATCATTTTCAACTGTCTTATGTTGTAATACAACGTTTGGAGTTGCATCAATGATAGTCACTGGAATTAAGTTTCCAGCTGCATCGAAAATTTGAGTCATGCCCAATTTTCTACCTAAGATTCCCTTAGCCATTGAAATTTTCCTTCTTTCTTTAAATATTTTTTATTATTGGTTTAATACGATATCGATACCTGAAGGTAAATCGATGTGCATTAAAGCATCAATAGTTTGTGGAGTTGGATCCACGATTTCAATTAATCTCTTATGAGTTCTACGTTCGAATTGTTCACGAGAATCTTTGTTAACGTGTACTGAACGTAAGATAGTGAAGATTTCCTTTTCAGTTGGAAGAGGAATTGGACCATTAACTTGAGATCCTGTCTTCTTTACGCTATCAACAATCTTCTTTGCTGATAAATCTAATAATCTGTGATCATAAGATTTTAAACGAATTCTAATTTTTTGCTTTGCCATTTTTAAATACTCCTTTCGCCTATAATCTTTGTATAGACTGGCTCCATGGGAAAACCTAACACGCTGCAATGACAACGGCTTTCTGCGTGTCAGCAACCTCCCACTTCACAGCTAATGTGTGCTCGATACGTGAGCTTTTACATTATAACAAAAACGATTTTCAATTGCAATCTTTTTTTAAAACTTTTTTTATTTTATTTATAAAATAAATATTTTTAACACCTTAAAACAAACTGTAAACGGGCTAAAAACAGAAAAAAACTGGTAAAATTTAACTTTTTTCACCAGTTTTTATAATATTTAAATATTTATTATGGATTTTAATTGATTTTATTTAAAAGTTGGAACTTTTGTATTATCATTCCAAACCCAGTCATTTTCAAAATCCCAATCACAAACACTTTCTAAATAATTTTGAGATAATACGAAATCACTACCTCTAGTTAAATATGTAGATTGAGATAAAATAACCTTGCTATAATATTCAGTCCATGAACCAGCATTGTTTCTACCTAAAACTTCATCAGTTAAAGTAGTTGCTCTACCACAGATTGGATTTAAATTCTTATGAGCATATGCTTGATATTCAGCGGTTTCATCTTCTTCGATTAACTTAGCTACATCTCTTGCATCTAATACCAATCTACCTTCCTTAGTGAAGATAAAGATAACATCAGCATAGTTATTACATAATGAATATAAACCATTACCAGATTCAATACTACCAATTATACCAGCATTATAATTACCCTTAGTTGTAATAGTACCCTTATAGAAACAGTTATTAATATCTAAATAATAAGCAGCTTTATCATTCTTAGAACGACCAACAATACCACCATGACATCCACCAGAATCTGTACCATCTTTATCACCTAAGTCAGCTAAAACAACACAGTATGAAATATATGCTTCTAATTCATCTATACCAGAATCCATTTGAACATTACCAACAATACCACCAACATACTTATTACCAGCGTGTAATACTTGATTAGAATCATTTGTTAATGTTACATGATCAACATAGTTAATTCCACCAATCATTTGACCAACTAAAGCACCAACACTTGTTGAAGAATTAGCTGTTCCACTACCTTCACCTATAACAGTAATATTTGTCATATTAATATCTGATAAGTAACCACCATTCATAGCCCCAATAATACCAATTAACTTACCTGTTTCATTTTGGTTTGTTATTTTAATATTAGAGAAATTAACATTCATTACTGTACCATTTTCTAATTTATAGAAAATATTAGATTGTTTTTGTTCTGCACTAGATACTACCACATTAGAAATAGTATGACCATTACCATTAAATGTACCACTAAATCCTTTTGGACTTTCGTTTTCTTTCCATTCATAACCTGTAAAATCTAAATCATTCTTTAAATTATATATAGTTAAGTTATTACTTGCTGTTACACCTTGAGCTAGATTATAGAATTCTTCTTTTGTAGAAATAGCTACAGAAGAAATTTCTTTACTTCTAACTTCAGAGAAGTTCTTCTTCGCATTATCAGATACTATATAATAAACCTTATAACCGCTATCAGATGAATTATTAGCTAAGAAGTTAGCACTAATACTATTTGAAGTAATATTAAATTGTTGAACATCAGCATGATTAATGATTTCCATTGGTTCAAATAAATTAACATCTTTACCAACTACTACCACATAAACCTTACCAGCAACATTAGTTAATGAACCTTTAATATTAAATCCTTCTGAGTTTAAAACAAATGTATGAATACCACCAACAAAATCTATTGAACATTCATCTTTACCAATCATAACATAATATGTATAACTACCACTAATTTTTTCATCACTATTTAAAGTTGCAGTTAATGTACATTTAAATACACCTGGAACAGATGTATAAATATCAGCAACCTTAATAAAGTTACCATCCATACTTTCTGCCCATTCATATGTTTCAACTAATGTATATAAACTGCTATTTAATGGTGATTTATCTGATGATGTTGAATCAGATACAATAATAGTAGGTTTTAAGAACTCTTGATATCTAGAGATAATATATGTGTTAACTCCATCTACATTATATAATTCACCTAAGCTAGAACCTCTTTCCTTAACAATAAGATCAAAAGCTTTAGTTGCAGTTGATGAACCTCTTTTGATAGTTGCGGTTAATGTAACTTTTGTATCTTCACTTGGAGAATAAACCTTAACTGTTGTAAATACCGCAGAAGATAACGAAATCTTTTCTTTATTATCTACTTCTAAAATGCTAGTATTTGAAGATTCCCAACTAACTTCACATCCATTAACAAATAGAGGAATTTCAAAACTTTGGAATACAGCATCAGTATTAGTAAATACTTCTACCGCATCATACGCATTCTTAACTAAAATGTCATTTTCAGCAGTTAATCCTGATAAATCAGATAAATTATAATGATTATAATCATTCCATGATGTTTTAGATAAATCTGCACCTATAGCTTTACCATCTGCATAAGTTTTTAAAGTTTCATCAGCCAACTTATATAAATTACCTAAATTAACAGAACCATCAGCATTTCTAAATGTTTTATGTAATGTAAGCATCTTATCTTCCATTGCATTAACAGCTGTCATATCTGCAAAAATACTTGAAGACATTGTGAAATCTTCAATTAATGTAGGTAATGTATCACCTTCATAACTAGAAACATCTTTAAATCCTTTAGTAGTTAAATATACTTCTTTTTTATTTTCTCTATCATATGAAGTGTTAAATACAGAATATGCTACACTTCCTCTAAAATGATCTTCATTATATGAACTTTCACCAATTTCTTTAAATTCTTCTTGGTTATTTACATATGATAATAAACCATAATAACTATTATAACTATTCATATCACGAGCTAAATCAAAGTTATTAGATTTGTTATTATCTCCACCTTCAGTACCTCTTAAAGCTACTGTACCATCTTCATTTAAACCAATACAGTTATTAACAGCTGTACAATTCTTCATTCTAATAAAACCAGGGTTAGAGTTATCAGAAAAACCATGAAGTTTATTATTGAAAGCTAAACAGTTTTCTAAAATAACATCACTTTCCATACTACTACCACCAAGTTTAAAACCTATACCATCACCATTAGTAGTATTATATGTTTTATATGTACCAGTACCATCAGCAGTTGGAGTATCATATGATTTAGCTAAATAACCATTTTCAAAAGATACACAGTTATATAAAATTACAGTACCTATATTACCAGAATCTTCTTTACCATATAAATCCCAACCATCATCAGAATTACGATAAGCAATACAACCATCAAAAACATTTGCTTGACCTGTAGTAAGCTTAGCGGCAAAACCATCCGCATTTTCACCTAAAGTAACATCATCATAATTGTCAAAAGCTGTACAGTTTTTAATTAAGTTATTACTTGGCCATTTATTAATATTTGTATCAGAACCACTAGCTCTACCTAATTGTAAACCTGAATCTCTATTACGATAAAATTGACAATTTTCAATTATATTATTAGAACCACTAATATACATACCATTATCACCAGCACCAGTAATATCAATACCATACCAATACCAGAAATTACCTTGTAATTGAACACCACGATGTAAACTATTAAATTCCATTTGACTAAAATCAATTATAACTTTAGCACCTTCTTCTGCTTTAACAGTGATTCTAGAACCAGCAGTACCACTAGCCGTTAACATAAATCTATCACGTCTAGCATAAGTACCTTCTTTTAAAATAACTGTTGTTCCAGCTTGAGCCCCAGTTAACGCAGAGTTAATATCTTTAGGTGAGGCACTACTTCCATCATTAGATGCCTTACCATCTACACTTACATAAACGACTTTTTCTTCCGCATTTGCATTAATACCAAAACCTAAAAAAGAAGCTAATGCTAAAGCGAAAACCGAAACAATTGTTAATACTTTTTTCTTCATCATCATCTTCCTCCTTATGCAACCACTAAAATAAAGAACGTAGATACAGTAATAGTAACTTCACCATAAGTTTCAGAATAACTAACATACACTGGATATTGTCCAGCAGTATTAGTATCTACTCCTGTAGTATCTAATTTATATCCTGAACGAATCTTTTCAGAAATCTTTACTAATTCATCATTCTCATATTTGTTTTCTGTATAAATAGCATATAGTTCAGATGGAATAACTGAAGAAATATCAGTACCAACTGCACAATTAACAAATTCATCACAACTTAAACCTATTAAATGCTTAACACCTAATTTTTCATATTTATCTGCCTTAACATTAATAAATACATTTAATGATAAAACATCTGATCTAACACGTCCTGTGATTTTAACAGAATACTTACCTTCTTTACGGTAATTAACCTTAGAATCATCTACTGAAAAGTTCTCTAAAGTTACCGCACTAAATAAAGGTAATTTATTACCATTCTCATCTGTTTTTCCCATATTATCTAATTCTTGGTAAACAAATTTAACCACATACCCCTCAGCAGTAAATTTATTACCAAAATAAACAACATTGTTCCCGTTATCATACACCTTTAGAGCATATGGTGTTCTTCTTTTGCCATCATCTAAATTTGTCTCAACATAATTTTCTTCATCTTGTTCTTGTGTTTTATCTTCAGTTGGTGTTTCAGTTTTATCTCTTCTACAACCAGTTAAACCAAAGACAAACATCATTGATAACATTACTAATAAAATACTCTTTTTCATTTTTATTCAACCCCTTTGTAAGCGCTATCAATACCCTTGTTTTTATATTATAATATAAAGATTATTAAATAACAAGAAGCCTATTTCAATAAAAAAATAAATGGCACAAAGATTTTAATTTTGTGCCATAAATATTTATTATGCTTTTACTTTCTTAAATAATGAATCTAATTTATTAATATACTCTTCCATCATGTTTACATCACTATCTTCAGTATGTAAAACATCACCATCTAGAACATACTCATCTTCAACAACACCAACACAAGAACCATTTTTGATACCGATAACTGCTGGCACAGGCATTCTAGGAATAAAAGTATCTTGAACTAAATTATCACTCGTATATCCTAATTTTTCTATTAAATAATAGTACTTTAATTTTGTTTCTAAATCACCACAATCTCTCATATCAACTTCTTCTTTAAAGATGTTGATAAATTTAGGATCAAAATGCTTAATAGTTCTAATTTTATTCTTCTTAGCTATCTTGTTTACTATTTCAATAACTGCTTGACAATTTTTACACCAAGAACCACCAATAAAGATAACTCCTGTCTTAAAATTTTCAAACATCTTCATTACTTTTTCATATTTAACGCTTCTAAAAACGTGTATTTTTCCCTTTAATAAATCATAATTTTCAAAGCTCAAATTAATCACTCCTTATTTGTTATTTTTATAATCTAAGTAATCTTTATATAGATCACTTCTATTAATATTAGCTTCCTTAGCAACCTCTTTAATTGCGTCATTAGGCTTATATCCTAAGCTAATAAGCTCTTCTATTCTAACAAACGGATTATCAATTTCTTTATTCTCTTTATATCCTTCAACAATTAATACCATTTCTCCTTTTAATGGTAATTCTTGTTTAATTTCTTCTAATGTTCCTCTAACATATTCTTCAAAGCTTTTAGTTAATTCTCTTGCCAAACACGCATTACGATTACCAAGCACACTTATCATATCATCAAGTGTTTCTTCAATGCGATGTGGTGCTTCATAAAAGATAATAGTGTTATTAACAAACTTAATATCTTCTAATTCCTTAACTCTTTTACTTTTTTTGCTATCTAAAAAACCATAAAAAGTATAAGGCATAGGCGCAATACCACTAGCAATAAGCGCACTTATCCCAGCTGAAGCCCCAGGAATTGTACTAACTGCAATACCCTCAGCAATAACAGATTTAACAATCTTATATCCTGGGTCAGATATAACCGGTAATCCAGCATCAGAAATAATAGCAAGCTTCATACCAGATCTTAATTCATTTAAGATTTGTTCACTCTTAAGATCTTGGTTAAACTCATGGTAACTTTCTAACTTTGAATTAATATTATAATGCTTTAACAATACACCACTATTACGAGTGTCTTCTGCATATATTTTATCTACTTCTTTTAATATTCTAACAGCACGAAAAGTCATATCTTCAAGGTTACCAATAGGAGTAGCAACCAAATAAAGGATAGCCTTTTCTTTGTCAAAGCTTCTGATTCTCATTAGTTCTTGATAATACGTTTAGCTTTTTCTTTTAAATCGCGTTCAGCATAAACGATAGAGAATAATTCACGACGTTTTTCGGCAGAAATACCTAATTTCTTTTGAATCTTTTCTAAGAATAATAATTCAGAAGTGTTATATAAATCATCTTCCATTGAAATAACTACTAAGTTTAAATAAACTACATTTTTAACTACATTATTACATTTAGTAAAGAAATCGATAGTATTTTCAACAGAATCAGTTAAACGGAATGAATATTCATCCTTAACAGCTTCTAATTCAGCAATCATTCTATTAAGAATAGTTTTTTCATATTGAGTAGGTTCACCATCAATATCAACCATATAGATTGCTAAATCTAAAAATTTTAACATTTCTTTTTTGTTTAATAAGTTTAATAACATAATCATCACTCCTCACTACAGTTATATATTCTTATTACTTCTTTTGTCCATATTCCATCTTCATTATAAACTATTAATGGCGGCATTACAATAAGACCACCTAAAGAACCATCTTTAATTCCCTCTATTAAGATATGATTACAATCCCCACCTATTTTAGGATAAACAAATCTTAATCTTTTTGGTTCTATTTTATACTTTTTAAATACTTCTAATATTTCTCCTAAACGATCAGGACGATGGACCATCGCTAATCTTCCTTTAGGATTTAGTAAAATACTAGCTTCTTTAACAATATCATCTAATGTAGCTAAAACCTCATGACGAGCAATAGCTTTTCTATCATTAGGGTTAATATGATTATCTCCAACCTTAAAGAAAGGTGGATTGCAAGTAACTACTTCAAACGAATTTCTTCCGATTTCCTTATGAATATCGATTAGATTTCCTAATCTAAAATCTATTCGATCTTCTAACTTATTTTCCTTTATACTAGCCACACCTAAATCATATGATTCTTTTTGAACTTCAACCCCAACAATTTCAGCATCAGTTCTAAGAGTTAGGTATAAAGGAATGGGCGCATTACCACTACATAAATCACAGATTCTTTTAACTCTTTTGTTTAATGTAACAAAATCCGCTAAAAGCATTGTATCAATACTAACATTAAATGCTTCTGTATCTTGATAAATCTTTAATAGTGGTCTACCTAATAATTCATTACATACTATCGCCATCGTCTAAAGCCTTCTTTTTATCAATAGATCTAACAAATTCTACATCATCTAACTTTAAATAACCGAATTTGTTATCTTCTTCAATATACTTAACTTTAAGATTACGATTTAAAACATCACAAGTTAAAACCTTAGCAGGTCCTTCTTCCGTTTTAACGATATCACCAATATCAGGTGCATATTGTCTAAGTTCTTTGTATAATTCATTCTCATAATTTATACAACATAATAACTTTCCACAATTACCGCTAATCTTAACAGGGTTAAGTGAAAGATTTTGATTCTTAGCCATCTTTACCGACACATTATCAAATTCAGTAATAAATGTTTTACAACAAACAACTAATCCACAAGGACCAATACCACCAAACACCTTAGCTCCATCTCTAGAACCTACTTGTCTTAATTCGATTCTTGTATGATAAACCTCAGCTAATTTCTTAACTAATTCTCTAAAGTCAACTCTATTTTCAGACTCGAAATAAATAATTAATTTAGATTTATCTAGTGTATATTCAGCTTCTAAAACCTTAATTGATAAATCTAATTCCTTAGAAAATCTTTTTGTATGTTCAACAACTTCAGGTTCTTCAGCCTTGTTTTTAGCATAATTTTCTTTATCATATTTACTAGCAATTCTTACAACATCTTTAAGCTCAGAAGTTAAATCTTTAGCGTCTATTTCAAATACATCACCTGAACAAACACCTAATTCTAAACCTCTAATTGTATTAACTACTACTTCCATGCCATCTTTTAAATTTAATCCTGCTGTCCCAAAGAAATAACGTTTCCCAACAGGCTTAAATCTTACTTTAATAGCCTTCAAGTTATCACATCCTAAAATAAATTGGTAATTACTTCATGAAATACATTCTTAACTGACACATTATAGTGTAATCTTGAATATAAATCTAGAATGAAAGAATATTTATTCTTTAATTCATTTTGACCCTTTTTTGAGTATAAAACTATTTTATCATATAAATTATTCAAAATCAAATCGTCTTTGTCTTCCATCTTGAATGAATCCTGATAAAAAGCAATAAGCCATTTCATAAATAAATTCATTCTCTCTGTATTTAAATTATCTACTTTTTCTAAATAAAACATTATTGATTGTTTAGGATTTTTAATCTCTAAAAACTCATAAAACATATCTTTAGCAAATAAATAATCTTCTGTTTTAATATACTCCATAGCTGCCTCACTATTATTAGTTATTAAACTAACTAACTCAGCATCTACTCTATCTACACCATTTTCCACTAACATATTAATTAACGCTTTTGTTTCTATAGATGGAAAATGAATTAAACCACATCTAGAAACAATTGTTGATACAACATTACCTATATCACTTGCGATAAATATACCAATAGTTGGAGTATTGTTTATTGGTTCTTCAATAAACTTTAACAAACTATTTTGAGCTGATACTGAAGCCTTATCAATACCATCAACAATATATATTCTTGGCCCGTCAACTAATGAAGTTTTAGAAAACTCTTCTTGTAATTCTACTATTTGTTCTTTAGATATAAGCTTTTTAGTATCTAAAGTACCAATATAATCAACATTTAAATGTTGTCCTTCTAAAATAGTTTTACATGTTTCACACTCTAAACATCCATCATGTTCACAATAAAACATACAAGCAAGTGCGTAAGCTAATTCTTTCTTACCTACACCTTCATCGCCATAGAATAAATAAGCATGAGATAAACGATCATTCTTTTTACTTTGTTTTAATAGATTAAAAATATTCTTTTGATTTTCAATCATACTTTTAACATTCAAAACAATCACCTACCCAATAAATTCTAAAACCTTATTTACACAATCATTACAAACTTCTTCTAATTCTCTATTACCATCAATCTTTAACACTCTATCTGGATACATTTCAGATACCTTAATATATCCATCATAAACATCTTGATGGAATTTAACACTTTCTAAATCTAATCTATCCGTTTTATCACGATTAGATAATCTTTTAAGTGCAACCTCAGGTTTAACATCAATAAATATTGTTAAATCTGGTAAATGATCTAATGCAAAGTGATTAATTCTTAAAATAGCATCCATTCCTAAACCTCTAGCATGTCCTTGATAAGCTAAAGATGAATCTAAAAATCTATCACATATAACAACAGTACCAGATTCAATTGCAGGAATAACACGTTCTTTTAAATGTTGCATACGACTTGCAGCATAAAGTAATGCTTCTGTTTCTTCTGTCATAGCTGTATTTTTAACATCTAAGATAATGCTTCTAATTTGTTCTGCTATATCAATTCCACCAGGTTCTCTAGTAGAAATAAATTTTATTCCTTTTGACTCTAAAGTCTTACAAACTGTATTTATAATTGTAGTTTTACCACTACATTCTCCACCTTCAAAAGTAATAAACTTTCCCTTCATAAATAACACCTACATTCTTATTAGATATTATATAATATTTTGTCCAAATTTAATAGATTTAAAAATATATTTTTAAAAGAAAATTAAATAACTCTTAGAGTATTAAAAAGACTATTGTCAAAAAACAATAGTCTCAATCTGCTATTTATTAAATTTTACATTTATACTTCCTAATGTTGTTTCAATAACTAACTTCTTAGGTCCATTTCCATAACTCTCAGGTAAATTACTATTTCCAGCTGTTGTTGATGTTGAAATAGTATAATTAGACATGTCATCTACAAATTTACCATCAACACTACCTGTAGTTACTTCAATATTTATATTATTAGCGTCTAAGTTATCAAATTTAACTTGACCGGCTGATGATGAAATTAATACACCATTTGCTTTAATATTAATAAGATCTACTTGACCTGTTGATTGTTCAATCATTAAATTATTACAAACAAGATTCTTTAACGAAATAAGGCCTGCAGAATTTTCTATTTCAACATTATTAAAGATGTTTGTAGATTCTATTTGAATAAGTCCGGCATCATTATTTAAATTAATATTTTTAGTATAAGTGATAGGTAAATATAACGTAGTTGAATATTCTTCTATATTATAGTTAGCGAAAAGAGAATATTCAAAATCACCATCTACTTCAAGTGATGACCCTTCCAATTCAACTTCATATTCAAATCTTTTATTAGTGTAATATTCTAATACAATTTTATCTGTTGTAGAATTTACTACTTTTAAATTATCAACATCTATATCAATATCAATATTATTAATTGTTGATACATCATATTCTAAAACAACTTTTTCTCTTGGTGATTTATCAAAATTTATAAATTGCACTATTTGAATAATGCTAATAATAACTATTAATAAGACGCCACCTAAAATAAAAGGCCAAGCTTTAATTTTTTTCTTATTCTTTAATTCTTGTTGAACAGGCGTTTCTTTTTTAACTACTTCTACCTTAGGTTCAGGATTTAAAACTTTTTCTTCTTTAGAATCTAATATAATTTCTCTAGCTATATCTTCTGGTTTACCTAATTTTTCTACTGCCTCTTCTTGGGTATAACCATTTTCAATCATATCAGAAATTAATTCACTATAATAAGTAATTGTTTTATTTCTTTCTTCAACAGTCAATGGCGCTAATTCTTTTTCTAACACCAATAAAAACTCACTCTTTGTCATCATTATATTCCCCCTCAATGAATTTATATATCTTCATGATATCTTTAAATTCTTCTAAGAAATCTTTAATCTTATCTTTTCCCTTAGAAGTGATTCCATAATATTTTCTAAGTCTACCATTATATTCTTCTGTTCTCACATTAACAAATCCTCCACTTTCCAATCTACGAAGAATTGGATATAATGTAGATTCGCTAATCTCAATAAATTCAGATACATCTTTTATTAGCTTATAACCATACGTATCATCTCTAAGCATAGAAGCTAAAACACATATCTCTAAATAACCTCTTTTTAATTGAACATCCATACGAATACCCCCTTACACACAATATTATACACCACATAGTATTAATGTGTCAACTTCTTAATATTAAAAATTAAAACATCCCATTTTCAAATAGGATGTCTTTAACTGAAACATTAAATGTTTTAGATACTAATATGTAGGTTCTGCATAAGAAGTACTAGCTTCAAATTCTATTGTTAAACTTGGCTTGCCATCATGTTTCCAAACGGAAGTCCCTATTAAATCATTTACTCTTCTTTGACCACCAGCACTTACAGGATAATCTTTAGCAATAACAAATCCACCTTTTCTAGGACAACTATATCCACTTACATCTAGCATGAAATCAGACTCTTTTATTTTTTTATGATTTTTAATAAAGAAATCTACATCATCAATTAAAGTAATAGTTCTAGAAACACTATTACTGTTTCTTGATTCAACAACTGCTATATCTATTAAACCAAACATTTGGCCTTCCACTTTCATATACATACTTTGTTCTTTAATTGAATAATCTTTAAAATTACTTACACGCTGATCAGCATGAAATCTAATATTTACTATATCTAATAACTTAGTTCTAGCTAATAATGGTTTGTAGGCATAAACATAATGCTCTAACGCACCAACATTTTGGATATAAACATAACAATCATCAACCAAATCAAATGCTTTCTTTTCTAAAACGGGTTCCATACTTAAATTATAATAATCATCATAAATAAAGTTTATTTCTTTTAAATTACTACAATTACTAACACAACCTGTTTTATAAATCATCTTACCATTTGGAATGTTTAAGATTTTAACTTTCTCATTATCAACTAAAAAGCCACTAGCCACCACATAAACATCGACATTATTAATCGAAGAATGAAGCGTAACTTCTTCTACATCATTATTTTTTAAAGCAACAGCAACAAAACCATGACTAGACTCATAATAAACAACATTATCTACCACTTCAAATTTAGCATTCAAAGTATATTCTTCTGCTTCTATATATTTTTGATTATCACAACCCGTTAGAATAAACACAAAAACAATTGAAAATAATATAACAAACATATTCATTATTCTTTTAAGCATAGTTAATCACCACCATATTTTAAACATTAAATGTTGTTAAATTTATCTACATTAATTCTATAATAATTTGTTTTACCAATTTTGAAGCTAACTAATAACTCTTTTTCTAATAATTCTTTTATATTCTTGGCACAAGTTGGTCTTGAGATTTTTAATATTTCACCTATTTTTTGGCAACTCATATCAGTGCCTCCAAATAACTCTATTTGAGAAAACACATACAACATATTATTAAGATTTTCGTTTAAATTAAATTCTTTTATTAATGCTTCATAACTATCTAATTGATTTCTTTTAATTTCTAGATAATCAATTGTAGCTTCAAATGATTTGCGAACTATATCAACAAATTCAAAAACAAATGTAGAAAGATCACCTAAATTAATCTTTGAATTTGTTTTTTCAAACGCTTCATAATATTGTTTCAAATTTTCTTTCATTGTTAAACTCAATCTATATGCAACTATCGGCTCATAATAGTTTTTTAAATATAAAGAAGAAATATAACGGTTAGTTCTGCCGTTTCCATCATAAAATGGATGTATATAAGAAAAAATATAATGAAATATTGCTATTTTAATTAATGGTTCGATATGATCATCATTAATAATTTTAATAGCTTTACTAATTAGCGAAATTATTGAACTCTCTGGCATAATTCCTTCATGTAAAACTCTTCCAGTTTTGTTCTTAACTTCGACATTACCAGCTCTAAAAATGGCGCCATCAGGGGCATCATTAACATCTTCTTTAATAACTTCGTCTAATACTAATTCATCATAAATTTCTCTAATGCTAGTTGGAGAACTTAATTCTTTAAATTTATCCGTCATTAGTAGCATATATTTGTGAACTAAGCTAGAAAATCTCTCTTTCTTTTTTACCCTACATTCAATATCGTCAATCATCTCATTAATTTGTTTTCTTGTTGACACTATTCCTTCTATTTCATTAGTATATACTATTTCATCAACTAAAGATTTTTTAATATATTGTTCTCTTGCAATTAAGGGAAGTGACGACAAGAGATTTGCAACTTTTTTATCTAACAAACTAATAACTGTTACAGCATTCATTATATCTTTGTGCAAGAATATAAACGCATCATTTCCATATATTTTAAAATCGAATTTAATTGTGTTTTCTGAACTAATTCTATTATTATATATGATACCATATCTCTCTTTATCTTTATAATATAACTTATATAACGAATCATATGACATAAAAAATCACTCCTTTTTTACAATTCTAATATAAAAACAAAC
>JBGVFV010000062.1:0-15275 GCA_045121295.1 Candidatus Pelethenecus sp. | reverse complement strand
GACCGACCAGCATTAGTCAACCCCCTTGCATATTATTCTAAGTAATTTGAAATATATTTGGAGAGCCGTATACGAGACCCGTACGTACGGTTCGGCGAGAGGGGCGAAAATAAATAAAATTATTTTCTCTCTACTCTATTTATAATAAATATTATAAAAAAATATTGACATTTGATTTAAAATGTTATATCATTACGATGTTGTAACATGCACCACATAGAAGAGGTCGAAAATGATGAGAAATCTACCTTAATAGTGTGTCTTAAAAAATATAAGGAGGTAATACGACATGTATGCAATTGTAGAAACAGGCGGTAAACAAGTTCAAGTAGAAGTTGGTCAAGCAATTTATGTTGAAAAATTAGAAGTTGCTGAAGGCGAAACTTATACTTTCGATAAAGTTTTATTCGTTTCAGGTGAAAACACAAAAGTTGGTACACCATATGTTGAAGGTGCTACAGTAACTGCAAAATGTGAAAAACAAGGAAGAGGTAAGAAAATCGTAGTTTTCAAATATCGTCCTAAAAAACATTCAGCTACTAAGAAAGGTCATCGTCAATCATATACTAAATTAGTTGTTGAAGCTATCAATGCTTAATTATGACTACTTGTAGAATAGTTAAAGAAACAGAACAAGCGTGTATTGAAGTTAAAGGTCATGCAGGTTATGCTAAATATGGCAAAGACATTGTATGTGCTAGCATTACTACAGCTTGTATAATTACAGCGAATTTAATCGAGAAATTAAATTTAAGTTACAACGTAATCGATTTAGTTTGTGATGAAGGATACTTTCGCTTAAAGGTGAATACCGTTGATCAAACTTTAAATGCTATTTTTGAAAATTTAGAGTTTACAATGGAAGATATTTCTAAGCAATATCCTAAATATTTAAAAATTGTCAAATAGGAGGATTTATTATGCTAAATTTTAATTTACAGTTATTTGCATCTAAAAAAGGTGTTGGTTCTACTAAGAACGGCCGTGATTCAGAAGCTAAGCGTTTAGGTGCTAAAGCTAGTGATGGACAATTTGTAACTGCAGGTTCAATTTTATACCGTCAAAGAGGAACTAAAATTTTCCCAGGTATCAATGTTGGTCGTGGTGGTGACGATACATTATTTACTAAAGTATCTGGTATCGTTAAATTCGAAAGAAAAGGTCGCGACAAAAAGCAAGTTTCAGTTTATCCAATCGCTGAATAATATGAATTATTGTGCCCAAAAGATTATTTTTGGGCGCTTTTTTTTAAGAATAACATAAGGAGGATTTTTTATGTTTGTTGATTTAGTCAAAATGGAAGTTGAAGCCGGTAAAGGTGGAGATGGAATTGTTGCATATCGTAGAGAATTAAAAGTTGATAGAGGTGGACCTTTTGGTGGTTCAGGTGGTATTGGTGGTTCTGTTATATTTGTTGGTGATGAAGGATTATCTACATTATTAGATTTAAGATATAATAGAGTACTTAAAGCTACACCAGGTGAAAAAGGTCGTACTAAAGGACAAACTGGTGCTTGTGCAGAACATACATATGTTAGAGTTCCAGTTGGTACTGTAATATATGATGATACTACTGGACGTGTAATTGGAGATATTACTGCTCACAAGCAAGAAGTATTAGTTGCTAAAGGTGGTCGTGGAGGCCGTGGTAATATGGCTTTTGCTACTGGTATTATTAAATGTCCTGATTACTGTGAAAAAGGTGAACCAGGGGAAAAGAAAGTAATCCGTTGTGAGTTAAAGATTTTAGCTGACTGTGGTTTAGTAGGTTTCCCTAGTGTTGGTAAATCAACTTTAATTTCTGCTGTAAGTGCTGCTAGACCAAAGATTGCTGCTTATCATTTTACAACAATTGTTCCAAATTTAGGTATGGTTGAAGTTGCTGATGGTAGAAGCTTTGTTATGGCTGACTTACCTGGTATTATTGAAGGAGCTCATCAAGGTGCTGGTTTAGGTTTACAATTTTTACGTCATATTGAAAGATGTAGAGTTATTGTACACATCATTGATATGGCAGCTACTGATGGTAGAGATCCATATGAAGATTATGTAATTATTAATAAAGAATTAGAAAGTTATAAGATGAACTTATCTAAGCGTCCTATGATCATTGTTGCAAACAAAATGGATCAAGAGGTTGCTAAAGAGAATTTAATTGAATTTAAGAAAAAGGTAGATTTACCTATTATTGAAATATCTGCATATACTAAGCAAAATCTTAATGAATTATTATATAAGATTGCTGATACTTTAGACGTTACTGAAGAATTCTCATTATTTGAGGAAGATGAAGCGGATGAAGAAGTAGAATATGGTTATATTGAAGAAAAAGAATTCTTCCATATTGAAAAACAAGATGATGGAGTTTATAACTGTACTGGTGATGGTTTAAAACGTTTATTTGATATGACTGATTTTAATTCTGATTCAGGTCGTTACCGTTTCGCTAGACAATTACGTAGCTATGGATTAGATGATGCTTTAAGAAAGCTAGGTGTTCAAAATGGTGATATCGTTAGAATCTTTGATTTTGAGTTCGAATTTATCGATTAATAAAAACACTTTATTAGTAATATTATTAATAGCTGAAGGTGTTATGTCTATTGTTACATTATTTATGTATAAATTAGATAAAGCCAAAGCCAAAAAACAAGCTTACAGAATTAGTGAAGCTACATTATTAATACTTCCTTGGTTAATGGGTGGTATTGGTGGATTGTTGGGTATATATAGTGTTAGACATAAAACTAAACATTGGTATTTTCCACTTAATAATGTTTTAGCTATTATTGCACAATTTGCATTAATTGTAAGTTTATATGTATTAATTTAGGAGTCACAAAAGTGACTCCTTTATTTTGTATGGTATCACTATAGTAGAAATAAAATCTAATACATTTAAAAATTATTTGATTTTAGTTGTTATTGTATCACTATAGTGATATAATTGGTGTAGGAGATGATATTGATGAATGAGAAAATTGTTTTGTTTCATGGTTCTGAAAATATAATAGAAAAACCTTACTATGGCGGAGGAAAGAAGACAAATGATTTTGGATTAGGATTTTACTGTACTGAATCTATAAACTTAGCTAAAGAGTGGGCAGTATCATCTATGAAAGATGGTTTTTGTAACAAATATTCAATTGATACAAGTTATATGAGAATTCTTAATCTTAATACTTCAAAATATAATATTTTAAATTGGCTTGCTGTTCTTTTAGAAAATAGAGTTTTTTCTATAAAAACACCCATAGCAAAAAAAGCCAGAAATTACATAATAGAAAACTTTGGAATTAACGTTAATGCATACGATATAATAATAGGTTATCGCGCTGATGATTCTTATTATGATTATGCAGAAGCTTTTATTAATAACAGTATATCAATTGAGCAATTATCTAAAGCTATGAGATTAGGCAAATTAGGTGAACAAATAGTTGTCAAATCTCAATTTGCATTTTCTAGTTTAGTATTTGAAGGATTTGAGATTGCTTTAAAAGATGAATTTTACAAATTAAGAAAAGAAAGAGATAAAGATGCAAATGAATTGTATTATAAACTTTTAGAAGAAGATACTTTAGAAGGTTTGTACATAAATGATATAATGAAGCGAGGGATAAAAAATGAAGATTCACGCATACCACGAAATGTATCTAAGTAAAGCTCAATCAGTTTTAGGAAATGCATTTGATTATGCAGTTAATGATTGTAATATGCTACTTAAAGATTTTGTGAAGTTGTTTTTAGTTAGTTCGGTTAGTAAAAAAATAGAAAATGGGGAACCAAATTATTTAGTTGGAAAAAGTGGAATAGATTTAGTTAGAGAAATAATATATGAAACCACAAAAAAAGAAATAGAAGTTAAAGCAAATGAAAATTATATTAGAACTGCTGATTATTGGATTGGATGGGCAATTGCTTATTTTCAATGGTATTCAGATAGAAGGTTTTTTGAAATATTTAATGTAGTTACAATAGAAGACTTGCAAATGATGTATTATCCTCTACACGAAGCAGATATTTCTAAATTTGTAGATATAATGGAAGATAAATTAAGAAATTATTATAATGATACAAATTTAAAAAGAATCAGAAATTCAATTAATATGACTCAAAGAGAACTATCAGTATTATCAGGAATTTCTTTACGTTCTATACAAATGTATGAACAAAAAAATAAAGACATAAATAAAGCAAGTGTAAAAACTGTTTATAAGTTGGCCAAAATTTTAGGTTGTACAATAGAAAATTTAATTGAAAAATAAATGATTATAAAGGATAGTAAATGTTTTCAATTTAAATATATTTTTTTAAATGTCTTGTATGTTTATATAATTTTATTATATAATATATAGTAGTTTGTAAAGGAGATTTTAAAATGAGTAAAAGACCAGTTATGTTAATTATCATGGATGGTTATGGTATTGCAGAAGTATCAGAAGGTAATGCTGTATGCCAAGCAAAACAACCAAACTTAGATAATATATTTAAAAAATATGATACAAAAACTTTAGATGCAAGTGGTGAAGCTGTGGGTTTACCTGAAGGTCAAATGGGTAACTCTGAAGTTGGTCATATGAATATCGGTGCAGGCCGTATTGTATGGCAATCACTTTCAAGAATTAATAATTCAATTAAGACAAAAGAATTCAACAGCAATCCTGCAATTGTTGAAGCTATTGAAAGAGCTAAAGCTAACAATAAAAAATTCCATATTTTTGGTTTATGTAGTGATGGTGGTGTTCACTCTCACACTGACCATATTGTTGCTATTGCTAATTTAGCTCATGAAAAAGGTATTGAAAATGTTTATTACCATGCTTTCTTAGATGGTAGAGATGTTGCTCCTAAGAGTGCTCAAATCTATTTAAATAAGATTGTTAAGAACGGTAATGTAAAAGTTGCTACTGTTGGTGGTAGATATTATGGTATGGACCGTGATAAAAACTATGATCGTATTCAAGTTGCATTTGATGCAATGACTATTGGTAATGCTCCTAAATATGCTTGCCATAATTGTGGTATTGAAGCTTCATATAATGAAGGTATTACTGATGAATTCGTTAAACCATTTATTGTAGATGAAAATGGTAATGTTGAATCAGGAGATTCAGTAGTATTTGCTAACTTCCGTCCAGATAGAGCAATCCAAATTGCAACAGCAATTTCTAATCCAGAAGGAATTGTTTATAATCCAGAAAAACCATATAGAATGAATTTAGAACATGCTCCAAAAGATGTATTCTTCGTTTCAATGATGAAATATGCAGATTCAGTTAATGGTCCATTAGCATTCGGTTTACAAAAGTTTGATAACTTATTTGGTGATGTAGTTGCTAAAGCTGGTAAAAAACAATTAAGAATTGCAGAAACTGAAAAATATGCACACGTTACATTCTTCTTTGATGGTGGTGCTGATAGAGAAATCGAAGGTGCTGATAGAATCTTAGTTAACTCTCCAAAGGTTGCTACATATGATTTACAACCTGAAATGAGTGCTTATGAAGTTTGTGATAAAGCTGTTGAAGCTATTTTATCAGAAAAATATGACTGTATTATCTTAAACTTTGCTAACTGTGATATGGTTGGTCATACTGGAGTTATCTGTGCTGCTGTTAAAGCTGTAGAAGCAGTTGATGAATGTGTTGGTAGATGTGTAGAAGCATTAGAAAAAGTTGGTGGTGTTGCTTTAATTACTGCTGACCATGGTAATGCAGAAAAGTTATTAGATGAAGAAGGTAAGCCATTTACTGCTCATACTACTAACTTAGTACCAGTTGTTATTACTGATGAAAATATTAAAATTAGAGATGGTATCTTATCTGATGTAGCACCTACATTATTAGATTTAATGGGTGTTGAAATTCCAGAAGATATGACATCTAAATCAATTATTGTTAAATAATTTAACAATTTAAATTACATATTACTTCGGGGTTTGGTGTAATTCCATACCGGCGGTAAAGTCCGCGAGCGTTATGCATGAATAGGTGAAATTCCTATACCGACAGTAAAGTCTGGATGAAAGAAGTAAGAATATAATTTTTTCTAATTATATTAAATTTATCCCCGTAGAAATATGGGGATATTTTATATTATTAAAGGAGAAAATTATGAAAAAGGTATCAATTAAAAGAATCGCTTTTTTAGCAATATTTTCTGCTATATCTAGCATTTTATATTGTTATGTTAAATTTCCTTTGCCTATATTCCCTAGCTTTCTCGATGTGAATTTCTCAATGATACCTATTATAATAGCCGTTTTCATGTTAGGTCCAGTAGATGGCGTTATAATAGTTATTGTAAGATTTTTAATGAAGCTATTATTAGTAGGTTCGGGAACTCAATATGTAGGTGAAATAGCTGACGTTATTTTAGGTCTTACAACAACCCTTTCATGCGGTATATTTTATAAGTTATATAAAGGTAAATATAGATCTCTTATTTCATTTATAATGGTAGTTATTACTTGGGTAATTAGTTCAATCTTAATAAATATATTTATAAATATACCAGCATATGTTGAACTTTTCTTTAAAGGTAATTGGGATATACTTATTGGTTTATGTAAAGATGCATTTAATATTATTACTTTTGGAAATTGTCCTAATATAACTAGAGAAAATTTTATATTTTATTATGTAGTGTTAGCTGTTATACCATTTAATTTTATGTTATCATTAATAGTGGTAGGTATAACTGCATTAGTACATAAACGATTAAAAGTATTATATGATCAAATTAATATTTAATATATAGAAACTTGGTTTAAGCCAAGTTTTATTTTTTTGAGCAGAAAATATATATGAATAAAATAAAGTGTTATCTGATAAAGAGTTACTAATTTCAGTATGTGTGGAAAACGCACATACTGATTCAAATTATTAATTAAAAGACATTTCAACATGTGCTGAAAACGCACAAGTTCAATTTGAAGATAATAGAGAAGTAAAAAAACTCATATAATATTACATTTGCTTACAGAAAAAAAGTGAGTAATAAATAGTAATTATAAAAATCAGTTGTAAAAAACTGGTTTTTCTTTGACTATTTTATATCTAAGTTGTATAATAGTATTGTTATTTTTATATAATAAAAATATAAGTAATTTGCTTAATTGAATAAAAAATGGGAAGTTTTTTAAGAAATTTATGTTTATATTAGAAAAAAGGAGGCAAAATATATGTTTAAAACATTAATGAAAAGTGTAAGAGAATATAAGTTACCTGCTATATTATCACCTATATTTGTAATGCTAGAAACAGGTTTAGAATGTATTATTCCGTTCGTAACTGCAAAGTTAATTGATAATGTATATACAAAACAAATGGATCAAATTTATATTCTAGCTTTAATTTTATTTGGTTTAGCTGCATTAGCTTTAACTTTTGGTTTCTTTGCTGCTAAGTTTACTGCAAATGCGGCAGCTGGTTTTGCTAGAAACTTAAGACAAGATGTATTTGAAAATATTCAAGAATTTTCATTCTCTAACATTGATAAGTTTTCTACATCAAGTTTAGTTACAAGATTAACTACAGATATTGGTAATATTCAAATGTCATTCTCTATGATTATTAGAACAGCCTTTAGAGTTCCATTAATGATGATTTTCTCGATCTCTATGGCATTCTTCGTAAGTTTTGATGTAGCTTGGATATTTATTATTATCCTACCTGTAACAGCATTCTTCTTATTATTAATCGTAAGAATCGCAATGCCTATGTTTACTAAGATTTTCCCTAAATATGATGAATTTAATGAATCAATTCAAGAAAATATTAGTGGTATTAGAGTAGTTAAGACTTATGTAAGAGAAGATTATGAAATAGCTAAATTCCAAGAAAAGAATGATAATATCAGAAAGGAATTTACAAGAGCTGAAAGAGTAGTAGCATTTAATGGACCAGTATTACAATTAGGTATTTATTGTGCTTTAGTATTAGTTACTATTTTAGGTACAAAAACAATTTTAAATACCTTTGGTGGTTTTAATGAAAATGGTGAACCTATTTGGGGTGCTTTATCTACTGGTACTTTACAAAGTTTAATTGGTTATGGATTCCAAATGTTATCATCATTAATGATGTTATCGATGATAGTTGTAGTAATTTCTATTTCTTTACCTGCAATGCGTCGTGTATCTGAAGTTATTACTGAAAAACCTGAAATCACTAATCCTGAAAATCCAATTTATGAAATACCTAGTGGTGAAATTGAATTTAGAAATGTTAGTTTCAAATATTCAAAAACAGCTGAAAAGAATGCTTTAAATGATATTAACTTAAAAATTGAAAGTGGTATGACTGTAGGTATTATTGGTGGTACTGGTTCATCTAAAACATCATTAGTAAATTTAATTTCAAGATTATATGATGTAACTGATGGTGAATTATTAGTTGGCGGTATTAATGTTAAGGAATATGATATTGAATCATTAAGAGATGCGGTAAGTGTTGTATTACAAAAGAATGTTTTATTTAGTGGTACAATTAAAGAAAATCTTTTATGGGGCGATATTAACGCTACTGATGAAGAAATAGAATATGCTTGTAAGTTGGCATGTGCTGATGAATTTATTAATTCATTTGAAGATAAGTATGATCATCATATAGAACAAGGTGGTACAAATGTATCTGGTGGTCAAAAACAAAGATTATGTATTGCTAGAGCGTTAATTAAAAAGCCTAAAGTATTAATCTTAGATGATTCAACTTCAGCTGTAGATATGAAAACTGATGCGATAATTCGTGATGGTTTTAAGAAATTCTTACCTAATACTACAAAGATTATTATTGCCCAAAGATTATCAAGTATTGAAGATGCTGATATGATAGTAGTTATGGATAATGGTCATATTGATGCAATTGGTACAAGTGAAGAATTATTAAAGACTAATGCAATTTATCAAGAAGTATATAATATTCAAAATGGTAATAAAGGAGGTAATGAATAATGGCTGCTCCTAAAAGACCAATGGGAAAAGGAAGAATGCCTATTAATAAAGAGTCATTTAAGGTTCTTCCTAAATTAGTAAAATATTTATTTCATTACTACAAATTACCATTAATTGTGGTATTTGTATGTGTAATTTTTGCTGCTATTGCAGGTTCATTTAACTCTTTCTTCTTAAAAACTGTTATTGATACAGTTATCACACCAGGTTTAACACAAGGTTTTGATGCTGTATTACCACAGTTAAAGAAGATTATTATGTTAATGATTGTTGTATTTGGATTAGGTATTATAAGTTCATTTACATATAATCAAATAATGGTTGGTGTAACACAAGGTTTCCTTAATAAGGTAAGAAAAGATATGTTTGTGAAAATGGAAAAATTACCTATCAAATATTTCGACCGTAATCCTCATGGTGATATCATGAGTAGATATACAAATGATGTTGATTCATTACGTCAATTTGTATCACAAACATTAATTAGTTTTATTTCTACAATAGTAACAATTGTTTATTTAATATTCATGATGTTAAACTTTAGTTTATGGTTAACTTTATTTGTTATTGTAGGTGTTGTATTTATTACTATTTTAACAGGTAAAATTGGTGGTAATTCTGCTAAATACTTTATGAAACAACAACAATCAATCGGTGCTTTAGAAGGTTTCGTTGAAGAAATTATGAATGGCCAAAAGGTTGTTAAAGTATTTAACCATGAAGAAGAAACAAAGAAAGATTTTGTTAAGTTAAATAATAGTTTATTTGAAGATGCAACCAAAGCTAATTTCTTTGCGAATATCTTAGGACCTATTTTAAATAATGTTGGTAATATTTTATATATTATTATCATTATTATTGGTAGTATTTTTGCAATAAAAGAAGTATTTAACCCTTCATTAGAAGTATTATTTAACCGTATCCAAATTAATTGGTTCCATAAAGAAATTGAACCTATTAAACCAGTTTTAACTGCTGGTATAGTTGCCTCTTTCTTAGGTATGACTAAAAACTTTATTAATCAAATTAACAATGTATCTCATCAATTAGGTATGATTAGTATGGCTATGGCCGGTGCTGATCGTGTATTTAAGTTATTAGATGAAACAGAAGAAGTTGATGATGGTTATGTAACATTAGTAAATGCTAAATATGACGAAAATGGTAACTTAGTTGAAACTAATGAACGTACTCATATTTGGGCATGGAAACATCCACATAAGGCTGATGGTACTATCACTTATACAGAGCTTAAAGGTGATATTGTATTACATGAAGTAGACTTTGGTTATTTTGAAGATAAGTTAGTATTACATGATATTGATGTTTATGCTCATCCAGGTGAACAAATTGCATTCGTAGGTGCTACTGGTGCTGGTAAGACAACTATTACTAACCTTATTAATCGTTTCTATGACATTGCGGATGGTAAGATTAGATATGATGGAATTAATATTAATAAGATTAAAAAAGCTGACTTACGTCGTTCATTAGGTATAGTATTACAAGATACAAATTTATTTACTGGTACAGTTATGGAAAATATTCGTTATGGTAGATTAGACGCGACAGATGAAGAAGTATATGAAGCAGCTAAAATAGCTAATGCATATGACTTTATCACTCGTTTACCAGAAGGATTTAATACAATGTTAACTCATGATGGATCTAACTTATCTCAAGGTCAACGTCAGTTACTTTCTATTGCTAGAGCTGCATGTGCTGATGCACCTGTAATGATTTTGGATGAGGCTACTTCATCAATTGATACTAGAACAGAAGCTTTAGTTCAAAAGGGTATGGATGCATTAATGGAAGGTAGAACAGTATTTGTTATTGCTCACCGTTTATCAACTGTACGTAATTCTGATTGTATTATGGTATTGAGCCATGGACGCATTATTGAACGTGGTACACATGATGAATTATTAAAAGAACAAGGTACATATTATCAGTTATATACTGGTGCGTTTGAACTAGAATAAGATACAAAAATCCTGATTTTTCAGGATTTTTATTTTTATCATTTAATCATTTGATTTAATTTTAAATAAAGGCTATAATATAAAAAAATGAACTAAATTTGGAGGTAAAATATGAAAAAAGTATTTAAATCAGTACTTTGTATATTTTGTGCACTAGTTACATTATTAACTATTTCTTGTAGTAAAGAAGTTGATTATGAAACATTTAAAGAAGAAGCATATGAACTTAAGGAAGATGCAGATGATAAAGAACGTGGTTCTTTTACAGTAACTGGTAAATATAATTATGAAAATGTAGAATTCTATGATATGTCAGGAGGCGGAGAATGGGATTTTAAAGCAAAAATTGATCCTGATTTAGCTTCTTTATTAAGTGGAATTCTTTCAAAATATGTTTGGGCAATCAATGTTGATGTATGGTGGGGTTTACAAATAGATTCTCCAGAAGATTGGAAATATAAGGTTGGAGATATTTTTGAACTTACAGATGGTGAAGTTACATATAAATTTGCTTCTGAACATGGTAGATTAATAGAATACAGTGACTCAGAAAAAACAATTATTATTTCTTGGAGATAGATAATAATTTAACAAGTTACTCTCTTTTAAAAGTCCTTCAATTTGAAGGATTTTTATTTTTAAAAAGCATATTTTTATCTTGTTAAAACAAAAATTTGTTTACTAAAATGAAAATAAGTGTTTAGTAAAAAAATATACAAAAAAATATTGTCTTTTCTTGTTGTTTTTTAATGTTTTATTATTTAATTTATAAATAAATTGTGATAGAATAAAATAGAAGTTCAAATTTGACAAAGTTCGATTTTTTAAAAAAAAGGAGATATATTTTATGGTTTATAATTTTTTAGACAAAGGGTTTAAACCTGCAATCATTGAATTAAGAAAGTTCAATGAAGATGTACGAGCTAATGAAAAAAATCGTTTAATTATCGCAGTTGAAAGAAACAATGGGTATGTTTATAGAAAGGAATTTGATGTATTTAAAGATGGCATCGATGATGAAAGAAACGTATTTATTGTAGAAAGAATAGTTAAATCTATTTTATGGATTGTTGGTGGTTATAAGATTTATATTGCTGGTTCTCATTATATTTATGAACAAATTGCTAGTTACTATCAAAATGGCGGTTTACGTGACTTTGATTATCATTTTATGTCTGGTGTATATGAAAATGAAGTACAAGTAATTGAATGTACTTATGATAATATTCCAGCAGAAAAGAAATCATCAGTTCCAGCTGGTGGAAACTTAAAAGGAAGAAGAATTGGTTTTGATGCTGGTGGTTCTGACCGTAAATGTTCTGCAGTTGTTAATGGTGAATCAATTTATTCAGAAGAAGTTGTTTGGTTCCCTAAATTAAATAGTGATCCACAATATCACTATGATGGCATTTATCAAGCGATGAAGACATCTATTGAAAAAATGGGTGGAGACGTAGATGCTATTGGTGTATCTAGTGCAGGTGTTTATATTGATAATAAAGCAATGGTGGCTTCATTATTTATTAAAGTTGCAAAAGAAGATTTTGATGCAAAAGTTAAAAATATTTACATCAATGTAGTTAAACAATTAGAAGAAGAATTAGGACATGAAATTCCACTAATTGTTGCAAATGATGGTGATGTTACAGCTTTAGCTGGTGCTATGGATCTAAAAGATAATAGTGTATTAGGTATCGCTATGGGTACAAGCGAAGCGGTTGGTTATGTAGATGAAAATGGTAACCTAACTGGTTGGTTATCTGAATTAGCATTCGTACCAGCTGATTTTAATAAAGATGCAATGGTTGATGAATGGTCATTAGACTTTGGTGTTGGTTGTAAATACTTTAGTCAAGATGCAGTAATCAAACTTGCTCCACTAGCTGGTATTGAATTAGATGAATCATTAAGTTTAGCAGAAAAGCTTAAAGCAGTTCAAAAATTAAATAATGAAGGTCATGAAGGTGCTAATGCAATTTTTGAAACTATAGGTATTTATTTAGCATATACCTTAGCATTCTATGCTGAGTTCTATAAAATTAAGCATGTTATACTTTTAGGTAGAGTTACATCTGGTAAAGGTGGAGATACAATTCTTGAAGTTTGTAAGGATGTATTAGGAAAAGAATTCCCTGAATATGCTAACTTTAATATTTGTATGCCAAGTGAATATATGCGTAGAGTTGGTCAATCAATTGCTGCTGCATCATTACCAAAGGATAGATAAAAAAATATAAATAGGAGAATTTAAAATGAAAGTAATAAGATGTAAAGATTACGATGAATGTAGTAAAGTTGCAGCTGATGTATTTGTTGAAGCTATTAAAGCTAATCCAGAAATCATTTTAGGTTTAGCAACTGGTTCTTCACCAATTGGAATCTATAAAAATTTAATTAAAAATTATGAAGAAGGTAATATTTCTTTTAAAAATGTAAGAACATATAACCTTGATGAATATGTTGGTATTTCTAGAGAAAATGACCAAAGCTACTATTATTTTATGCATGACAATTTATTTAATCATGTTGATATAGTAGAAGAAAATGTACATGTTCCTTATGCATATGAAGGAGCTTATGCTGAAAGCTGTAAAGCTTATACAGAAGAATTAAAGAAAGTATCTGTTGACATCCAATTATTAGGTATTGGTGCTAATGGACATATAGGATTTAATGAACCAGGTACTTCATTCGATCAAGAAACTTTTATTGTTGAATTAACTGAAAAGACAAGAGAAGACAACAAACGTTTCTTTGCTTCAATCGATGATGTTCCTACACATGCGATTACTATGGGTATCGCAGATATTATGCGTGCTAAGAAGATTGTTTTAATTGCTTGTGGTGAAAATAAAGCAGAAGCAGTTAAAATGTTATTATCAGAACAAGTTACAACTGATTTCCCTGCAAGTGCTTTACACAACCATAACGACGTTATCATTGTGGTAGATGATGCGGCTTGTAAACTATTATAGTAGAGGGTTAATATGAGTTTCTTGGGATTTAAAAATTCAAAAATTTATGTTTATGGAAAAGGTATTGTTGAAACTTCGTTATTAGTTGAAAATGGTAAAATCGCTATGATTGGTAAGATTAATGATGATAATTTAGTTCAATTACCTGAAAATTTAATTGTTATTCCTGGTTTTGTTGACAAACACATACATGGTGCAAACCATTCTGATTTCATGAATCCAACTAAAGAAGACTTAGTTAAGATTACAAGTGCAATTGCTCATGAAGGAACAACAAGCTGTTTAGCTACTACGATGACTCAAAGTATGGATGCTATTAAAGCTGCTGTAAAGAATATTGGTGAGTATGTTAAGGCTGGTAATGATGGAGTTGAAATCTTAGGTATTCATTTAGAAGGTCCATTTGTAAGTCCAAAATTTGCAGGTGCACAACCTTTAGAATACATTGTTAAATGTGACATTCCTTCATTTAAGGAAATTAATGAAGCTTCATTAAACACTGTTAAAGAAGTGTCTTATGCATGTGAAGAAAATGGTATGGATTTCACTACATATTTAGTTGAAAATAATATTGTTGCTTCTATAGGACATAGCAATAGTGAATATGAAACTGTTATTAAAGCGGCTGATTTAGGTGCTAGTTCAGTTACTCATACATATAATGCTCAAAGGGGTATTCACCATAGAGATATCGGTGTAGCTGGAGCAGCAATGTTAGATGATAGATTAAGCGCTGAATTAATTTGTGATTTAATTCATGTATCACCAGCTGCAATTAAGTTACTTTATAAAAATAAAGGTAAAGATGGTATTTGTTTAATTACAGATTCTATTGAAGCTAAATATATGCCTGATGGTAAATATAGTTTAGGTGGACAACCAGTTTTCGTTAAAGATAACGCTGCTAGATTAGCTTCTGGAACTTTAGCAGGATCTACATTAAAAATGAATGAGGGTGTTAGAAATTTTAGAAACACTCTTAATTTATCATTCACTGACGCTGTAGATTGTGCAACTATTAATCCTGCTAAGAATTTAAAAGTAGATGATAGAAAAGGTTCTATTGAACTAGGTAAAGATGCAGACTTTGTTGTGGTTGATGAAAATTATAATGTTTACATGACTGTATGTCGTGGAAAAATTGTTTACTCTCAATTATAAACTTTATTTAAAGTTAGAAAAAATTAATATTATAAGAAAAGGAAGGAAAAGAAAATTATGTTTAGATTAGATGGTAAAGTAGCACTAGTTACAGGTGCATCATATGGTATCGGTTTTGCAATCGCATCAGGATTAGCAAAAGCAGGTGCAAAAGTAGTATTTAACGATATTAACCAAGAATTAGTAGATAAAGGTTTA
>JBGVFV010000061.1:0-1996 GCA_045121295.1 Candidatus Pelethenecus sp. | reverse complement strand
AAACAATGAAAGATTACATAGGTGATAAAGACCATGATATTATTTATGATATGTTTGAATACTGTAATAAAGAAATGACAGTAAGAAAAGTTATTTATGATTCAGATTATAATGATTATTTTTATTTATTTGAAGAATGTTGTTGGAGATTCCATGAAGATTTTTTAGTTGATAACAATGTTAATATTAGTTTTGATGGAGTAACGAGTGCACAAGCAGACGAATGTGTTGAGTCATTTACTGAAATATTTAAAGAAGATAAACCAAAAGAAACGATGTCATTAAGAACTGCTATGGAGTACGCAGAATCAATTAATGATAAAGTTGAAGAAATTTTGCAGATTTTAAAATTCTTGGATGAAAAAGGTGTACAATATTCACTTACTGATGATTATTTTGAAGTAAGTGTAGACAATAGACATTATACGGTAACATTTAAAAAATAGTGTTTAAACGTAAATAAAGGTGATATAACAAGGTTTTAGTTGTTGTCGGAGTAGTTGGAAGGGCAACGATTAAAACCTTTTATTTTCTAGAAAAATAACTAATAATTAGGTTGATTTTATATATTAAATATACTATAATAATATTGTACAAAAGGAGATGGTGTTAATGGCAAAAGAAGAAAAAGAGTATAAAGACGTCTACTGGACGAGTGTTAAAGAGTATGATAATGGGTTAAGAAAAACTATTAAAAAAGAAGTTTTTGAAGGTTTAGGTGGAGCTTTAAAACGCTATGAAGAATGGATTTTAGAAAGTGAAGGAGTACATGATAAAAAATTATTAGTTGATATTTTATTTATACACGAAGGACAATTTTTTACTATACGTGAACATCATTGCTGGGATAGACACGAATGTGAAGTAACTGAAGACACATTAAGAGTGGAGTGGTAGTTATGAATATTAACGAAGAGCAAAAATATTATGTAGAATTAAGGAACAGAATTAAAAAAACCATAGATGAAATGTATACTAATATATTTAACTGTGAAGATAGCATTGAGGGATTATTGCATATTGCACCAACCATATTTACACACGCGGAATTCTTAATGCTTTTAGCAGATTATAAAAATTTACAACAAAGAATTTCAGTATTTGAACACATGGCAACTGAAATTAATTCACAACCAGATGACATGATTATAAGCGTAGATTTAGCAATTAAATTTGATAATGCAATTAGTGCTTTAAATTTAATGTTTGTACTTTTAATGGAATATATTGACGAGGCAAACATGTCTATTGAAACCGATAGATTTGATATGAACAAAGTTATGGTACTACAACGAATTGACGATATAACACATTTAGAATATGATACAGTTAATTGGGTTGAACTTGATGAATGTATGGATAAAATGTTTATTGTAGTAGGTATTAAAGATATGTACGATAAAGATTTTGATAGTGACTATGGAGTTTTAAACGTACTTAGTATTAAAGGATTTAATACAAAAGTAGAAGCAAATATGTATGCGTTACAAAATGGAATTAGCAGAGATTATATTTTAAGAAGAATTTAATTTAGAGGTTGAAAAATAAAGTAGTTTATACTATAATAATAATGTAAAAACAAATAAGAAAGGGTGAGGTTAATGGTTATTAATGTTGTTAAGAAACCAATTGAGGTTCAAGCAGTACAATGGGATGGTACACGTGATGGATTTAAAGAAATTCAAGAGTTTGCCGGACCAGTAGTAAAATATATGGATTTAGGTTTTAGTCATGTGATTGCTGTTCATACTTTAGAAGGAACAATGGTTTTAAGAAAAGGTGATTTTCTTGTAAAAGGAATTAAAGGTGAATTTTACCCAGTAAACAAAGAAATTTTTTGGCAAACTTACGATTATAGTGAACAAGAATAGGAGAGATGTAAAATGGAAAGATATTATAAAGTAGATATTAATAAAGCAGTTATTATTGAAATTAATGAAGTAGATGGAGAAATGCGTGTTTACCGTAAAGATGGAAAAGTTGAAACAGTAAAAGC
>JBGVFV010000060.1:0-22153 GCA_045121295.1 Candidatus Pelethenecus sp. | reverse complement strand
ACCGCAATGGAAAGAAGGGGAACACATTTCCCCTTCAACCCCATTAATTTCGATAAAAAAATACTACGGCTTTTTTATAGCCGTAGTTACTACATAAATTTTATAGCCTATATCTTTCCTACAAAGAATTTAACTTTCCTTTTCTTTTACTTTAAAAGTTATTGTGTTATAATTAAATATAACCATATCGATATAAATAGAAAGTGGGGTGAGTAGTGTGATTACAAATAAGATTAATCCATATGCTGGTGTATATAAACGTGCTGTTGAACTATATAATAGTGGTTATTATATAGAAGCTTTTTCCAAATTAAAAATAATAATTGAAAATGATAAAGAAAATTATATGGCTAATTTCTATATTGCCGAATGTTATTTTAACGGTAATGGTACAGAAAAGGATTATGATCTTGCGTTTGAGAATTATTCTATAGCCGCTACTCATAAGCATGTTGAATCTATTTATAAATTAGGATATTGTTTTGAATTTGGTTTAGGTACTTCAAAAGATGATATGTTAATGATAAGTCGCTATACTCAAGCTGCAAAAAGTGGACATAAAATGTCTCAATATAGATTGGGTTTATGTTACAAGAATGGTCATGGTGTAGATGTAAGTATTAGTGTAGCTGCAACTTATTTTCTAAATGCTGCTAAAGGGGGATTGATTGATGCTCAAAGAGAAGCAGGTATTTGTTATGAAATACTTAATCAACCTACTGCATCTGCAACATTATTTTTAGCGGCAGCTGAACAAAATGACCCATATTCTTGTTATAAAATGGGAACATTTTTTGAAAACGGATATGCTCATGAACCTAAATATGAACTTGCAATGCATTTTTATATTACAGCCGCAACATTAGGAAATGAAGACGCTATTTTAGTTATTGCAAATAAATACAAAACAGGAGATCGTTTAGAAAAATCAATTATTAATGCTCTTAACTGGTGGAATAAGATTATTGATACCAACGTATGTGCTCAAATAGAGGTTGCAGAATGTTATTTAAATGGTAATGGTGTAACTAAGAATGTTGAACGCGGAAAATCTTTATTACTAAAAGCGGCTAATCAAAAAAGTGTAGATGCTTGCATTAGATTAGCAGAGTTAGAGAAAAAATCAACAAAAGAAGAAGATAATAAACCTTATATAACTTGGTTATTAAAAGCGGCTGAATTAAATTCTTATGAGGCAATGTATTTGTTGGGGAAATATCATGAAGAAAATAATAATATAAAAGAATGTTATAGATGGTACAGCATGTCAGCATCAGCTGAATATGAACCTGCTGTTATGGCTATAAAAAAATACAAGAAGACAATTTTTGGTGGCATTAAAATTAAATAACTATTAGAGACAAATAATATTTGTCTCTTTTTCTTAGGTGTCCGTATTTTTCCCAACCTATTATTATAAAATAAAACTCGAAAATAGAGTCGATTTGTGGTATTATATTATTATACGAACGCTTATTAAAATTATACTAGGGTTACTCATGCAAAATAATTTTTCTAATACAGATATTTCAAAAACAAGAAGAATGGCATTCTTTTTGAAAATAGGAGTAATTTTATCTGGATTACTATCTATTTTATTTACTGTTATTGCCTTTTCAAGTGATATTATTGTAGGTAATGTAGAATATAAGTCAGTTTGGGAATTAGCTGATATTGTCTCTAAAAATAATGGAATACATATAGGTGCGCTTATAGGAATTATTTTATTTGCTATAAATGCTGTATTTATAATTTGTGGATCAGCATTATCGCTTAAAAAGAAGAATAAGGGTTTATATATATTAAGTGTTTCAAACTTATTATTATCAATAGCTATGCTTGTAATTCAAGGAAAATATAAATTTACAGGTGGATCAGGCATTTTATTATATATTTTAAATTTATTATTGGCAGTTATAGGTTTAGCAGGTACTGTCTTTAGACAAATTAAACAAAAGAATATGCCTGATTATGAAAAAGAAGTAATAAAGAATGAAACTAAAACAATAGAACTTACTAAAAAAAAGAAACATTTATTTATAATGGATGTAGTAGCTTTAGTAAGCTTACTAAGTTTATTTGTTGTTCCACTTTATTCATATAAAGTTGGTAATGTTTCATATTCATTTTGGTTATTACAAGCTTTAGGTCAAAGTAGTGATATTGGTGTACAAATAGCCTTTTTAGGTGTTTTATTAACATTCTTAGCATTAATAATATATTTTGTTCACATGATTTCATTTTATTTTAATTACGAAAAGATATTCGTATCTAAATCACAAGGATTAGTATACGGTTCTTTTGGTATTTCATTAATCTATTTTTTAGTTGGTTATATCATATCTTTAATCAAAAATATTAATGGTCAAGTTTCTTCAACTGTAAGCTTTATTCCATTAATAATAATGACTGTAGTAATGTTGGCGTACTCTATTATGAAAGGTAAATATAATATTATAGGTGAAAAAGAAATTGTAGAAGTTAAAAAAGCTTCTCCAGAACCTTTATTGTATTTAGTCATTCTTACAGCATTATGTTTTATGTTATTGTTTGTTAAAGTTATTGAAGTTCATTATGAATTTGGTAAAAATAGCCAAACAGACGCCTTTACTGGATTACAATTATTACAAAATCACGCTTTAATAGGTGGAGGATATCAAGTATTAGCTTTTGCTATATTTACTGTTATGCTTACATCATTTGTTTTATTAGTATTGTCTGCTTGTGCATTCTTATCAAGATATAAAGATTATCACAAAATGACTAAAATGAGTATCTATATAGATGTTGTATTCTTATTTATTTTAGGTATTGCAGGATTCTATTTTGGTATAGCTCAAAAGATTAATCAAGAAAACTTAGCTTTATTATTAGAAAGTTTTAAAATAAATATTGATATAGAAATGGTTAGTGAAATAAAGAGTCAAACTATATATTTATTCATTATTGGTGCTGTAGTATTAATTGTTGCAATGTTTAGAGGACAATTAAATATTGCCCCTGTTGCTGAAGTAGAACAAGTTCCAGCACTTCCTGTAACTGAACAACCTAAAGAACCAGTAAAAGAAGAAGTGGAACAAGAAGAAATCGAACAACCAAAACCAAAGAATGTTGATGATTTTGATGCTTGTCCAGCTTTTACAGAATTAGATAGTAAAAAAGAATTATTTGATAAATTATTAGAAAAGAGAAAACAATATAATTTTGAAGACCCAACATTACCAGAATTAGTTACATTTATAGTTGATTATGCTAGAGAAAGCCGTTTACACTTATCTTATACAAGAGAAGATATCGCAACATTCGTTGCTGGATTAGGTGCATCTAGATTAACAATTCTTCAAGGTATGAGTGGTACAGGTAAAACAAGCTTACCTAAGATTTTTAGTGAAGCTATTTTAGGTAATTGTGAAATTGTTGAAGTTGAATCTTCTTGGCGTGATAAGAATGAATTATTAGGTTATTATAATGAATTTAGTAAAACATATTCACCAAAGAAGTTTACTGAAAGATTATATAAAGCTAAGTTAAATCCTGAAATTGTTACATTTATTGTTTTAGATGAAATGAATTTAAGTAGAATAGAATATTACTTCTCTGATTTCTTATCATTAATGGAACATGAAGAACATAAACGTGAAATTAAATTATTAAATGTAAAATTACAAAGAACAGAAAATAACGAAAAACATGATTATTTAGCTTTACAAGAAGGTCATACTATTAAGATTCCAACAAATGTATGGTTTATTGGTACGGCGAACCGTGATGAATCAACATTTGAAATTAGTGATAAGGTTTACGATAGAGCTCAAACAATGAATTTTGATAAACGAGCTCCTAAAGTAAGATCTTACTCCAAACCAATTCCACAAAAATACATGTCATATAAGTCTTTATCAAACTTATTAAAATCTGCAATCAACAATGGTAATTTTGAAGCGGAAGATAATGAAATTATTAAAGAAGTAGAAAAGATTTTACAACCATTTAATATATCATTTGGTAACCGTGTTTTAAAACAAATGGAAGAATTTGTTAAAATTTATTGTGCTTGTTTTAACAATAGTGAAGAAGTTGTTGATGAGGCAGTAGAAAAGATATTATTAAGTAAAGTTGTTCATAAATTAGAATTTAAGAATGTTGATAACAAGGATAAACTTGTAAAACAATTTAATAAACTTGGTTTAACAGAATGTAGTAAATTTGTAAGTAAATTAAACGAGGATTAATATTATGGAAAAGTTCAATAAAGAAGATTTACAGGAACTTTTTGAACTTGCCAAGGGATATGAAATAATTGAAGAGTTTATTGAAAAATATAATCATACTAATTATATTAATTTTGATTATAATATTGTTCATAAATTTACATTATTTTTAGTTGATCCTGATTTTGATTTTAAAAAATTAGAATCACAAATAGAAAGAATTTCTAAAGTATTACCTCATATAAAACAAATATTCTCTAAGCCTGTTCTACACTTAATAGAACGTGATGAGATTCAACCGATAGAAGCAGTTAAAAAGATTAATAATGATACTATAAATCATATTGCTAGACATAGTGAATTATGGGACGATCTAACAAAGGATGGTATTAAGCCATTAAAACTATTAACACGTCAATATCAAGATAATTATGGAATATATGAAAATTTAGTATTTTGCAAAACAATTGATGACATATTATTCTTTGTTAGAAAGAATATGAAAACTCTAAAGAATTTTAATTATGTAAATCAAACAATGGAATTTGATTTACTTCAAAGAGTTAATCATTTAAATTATTTTTTAGCTTTAGGTAAACTACATACTGGTTATGTAAGAAATTTTGATAAGTATTATGTTGTTTCTAAACATTGTTTAGAGGGTTTAGAAAATATATATAATACAATAATTCCAAGGCTTAAAAGACCTGTATATAAAAAGAATAAAAAAAGACCAACCAAATTAAAAAAGACAAATATTTTAGCCATGCATAAAGATTATAAGCATATATATGCATTAGAAAAATATTTTGTTAGTAATAAGATGGATATTAATTTAGAAATTAATAATAAGAGTATTTTAGAATTAGAAAAGAATTATTACGGTTATTGTACGATATTATCAGTATTTTCTATAGGTCATTTTAATTTTAAATGTAATGATGATGCGATAATAGATTACAAAAAACTTGATGTAAATTTTGAATATAAGAAATGGAAAGTAAGTTTAACACAACAAAAAATCGCTGGTCATAAAACAATATCAATTACGATATTTAAGGATAAAGAGTATAAGATAATTTTAGTACCAATGATTAATACAGAACTAAAAGATGAAATATTAGACCAGGTGTATGAAAAAGATGACGCTGACGAATTTGTTGCGTGTTTCCCATATGAAAAGAATTTATATGAAGAAGATGAATGTTGTTTAGATATTTCTAATTTAGAATCATTCCGTCGTATTCAACAATACGTTTTAAAAGGTATGGTATATGCAGATACAGAAAGAAAAGAATGTCCTTTCTGTGATCATATTTTATTTCCTGGCGAAAAGGAAGGAACATATGTATGTGAAAGTTGTAAAACTTTAATTACAGATACTATATGTCCAAACAAAGAAGAACCTTATAGTCATATAGATATATTAGGTTATGAAAAAGATATTTATGATATCGAAAAATATAAAGGTGAAGACTGGTTATATTATCGAAAATTAGAAGCAATGATGCATTATAGAAACATTACTAGAATAGATGATGAAGGTAATATAATTTGTCCAATTTGTAATAAGATACATTAGTATATACACCCTATAGAAAAAAGCTATAGGGTGTTTTATTTTTGTTTGAATTTTGGTATAATTCAAAAGGTGATGTAAAATGAAAATCATATTAAGAAGTGCTTCTCCAAGAAGAAAAGAATTATTAGAAAATGCTGGATATAGTTTTGTTATAGATGTTGCTGATATAGATGAAACAATGGATAATTCGTTATCTGCAATAGAAAATGTTAAAAGATTAGGTTTAATGAAAGCTTCTTTTAATAAAGAAAAGTTTTATGGTGATATATTAATTGGTTGTGATACTATTGTAGTTTATGATGGTGTTATATATGGTAAACCAGTTGATGAACAAGATGCTTATAAAACATTAAAGTTATTATCAAATAAAACACATCAAGTGATGAGTGGTGTAGGAATTATTTATAAAGAAAAAGAATATAATTTCGTTTGTGTTTCTGATGTAACTTTTAAGGATTTAAGTGATGAAGAAATTTTAGATTATATAAAAACAGGTGAATGTTTTGGTAAGGCTGGTAGTTACGCAATTCAAGGAATTGGTGGTAAATTAGTTGATCATTATGATGGTTCATTAGAAAATATTATTGGCTTACCAATAAAAGAAGTTATAGAAGTGTTAGGTGAGATTTATGGAATGGAAAATTAGAGAAATAACAATACCTAACAAATTAGTGTTAGCACCAATGGCAGGTATTACAAATGAGGCATTCCGTATTATTTGTAAAGAGATGGGTGCTGGATTATTAGTTGCTGAAATGGTTAGTGATAAAGCCATTGGCTTTCAAAATGAAAGAACATTAAAAATGACAAAGGTTAATCCTTTAGAACATCCTGTAAGTATGCAAATATTTGGTGGGGATGTTGAATCGTTAGTTAACGCTGCTAAATATATTGATGAATATAGTGATGCAGATATTATAGATATTAATATGGGTTGTCCAGTTAACAAGGTAGCTAAAAAATCACACGCGGGAGCATCTTTACTACAAGACCCTAACTTAGTATATGAAATAGTTAAAAACGTTGTAGAGGCGGTTAAAAAGCCTGTTACAGTTAAAATGAGAATAGGTTGGGACTTTGATTCTATTAACGCTGTAGAAAATGCTAAGATGATTGAAAAGGGTGGCGCTAGTGCTATTACTATTCATGGTAGAACACGTAGTCAATTTTATACAGGGAAAGCAGATTTAGAATGGATTAAAAAAGTAAAAGAAGCAGTATCAATTCCTGTAATCGGAAATGGTGATATTACAGATATTGAAAGTGCGATAAAGATGTTTGAATATACAGGTGTAGATGCTATAGCTATTGGTAGAGGTGCTTTGGGTAATCCATTTATATTTAGAGAATTATATGAATGGTTTATTAATAAAAAGCGTATTGAAAAACCAACAAACCAAGAAATATTTGACATTATATTAAAACATCATAATCTTTTAGTAGAACTAAAAGGAGAAAAATTAGCTATGTTAGAAATGCGTAGTCATGTAGCTTGGTATATAAAAGGTAAACCTGGTAGTGCGAAAGTAAAAGATTTATGTAATAAACAAACAGATTTTAACGATGTAATCGTTATCTTAAAAGAATATTTAGGTGTTTAAGGCTTTTTTAGATTAAATTAGTATGATATAATATATAATAGTAAGTGTTTGGAGGTATATTATAATGGCAATATTATTAGGTAAAAAAGTGAAAATATTCAGCTTATCAGCAAATAGACCGTTAGCTGAAGAAATCGCTGAATCAATTGGAGTTCCACTATCAAGTTGTGATGTTTTACACTTTGCTGATGGTGAAATAAATGTTCAAATAAATGAAACTGTTCGTGGTCATAACGTATTCGTTATTCAACCAACATCTAATCCAGTAAATGATCATTTAATGGAATTATTAATTATGTGTGATGCTTTAAAACGTGCATCAGCTAAAACTATTAACTTAGTTATTCCTTATTATGGATATAGTAGACAAGACCGTAAGAGTAGAAGTAGACAACCTATTTCAGCTAAATTAGTTGCTGATCTTTTACAAACTGCAGGTGCTGATAGAGTTATTTTCATGGATATCCATGCTGCTCAAATCCAAGGTTTCTTTGATATTCCAGTTGATAATTTCTTAGGATTACCTATTTTAGCAAATTATATTTTAGATAAAAAATATGAAAACCCAATCGTTGTTTCACCAGATCATGGTGGTACAACTCGTGCTCGTGAATTAGCTAAGGTTTTAGATACAACTATCGCAATCATTGATAAGAGAAGACCAGAACCAAATAAATCAGAAGTTATGAATATTATCGGTAATGTTGCTGGTAAAACTTGTATCTTAATTGATGATATGTGTGATACAGCTGGTACATTAACTGCAGGTGCTCAAGCATTATTAAATGCTGGTGCTGAAAGAGTTTTAGCTATGTGTACTCATGGTGTATTATCTGGTCCAGCTATTGAAAGAATTACTAATTCTTGTTTAGAAGAAGTAGTAATCACTAATACTATTCAATTAGATGAAAGTAAGAAATGTGATAAGATTAAAGTTTTATCAGTAGGTACTTTATTAGGTCATGGTATCTTAAGAATCTTATCTGATGAACCATTATCAGGATTATTCACATATTCTTATGATAAAACAAAAAGAGAATTATTATAATGCGTTTAATTGTAGGTTTAGGTAACCCAGGTAAAAACTATGAATCTACTCGTCATAATGTAGGTTTTATGACAATAGATAATATAGCTAAACATTACAACACAGAATTCCGTTTAGAATCTAAATTAAAAGGAATGCTTGCTAGTGTAATGATTAAAGGGGAAAAGACTTATCTTTTAAAGCCTATGACTTATATGAATTTATCAGGCGAAAGTATTAGAGCCGTTGCTAACTTTTATAAAATTCCTGTTGAAGATATTATCATTATTTGTGATGACTTAGATAGTAAAACAGGTAGAGTTAGATTACGTGCTAATGGTAGTAGTGGTGGTCATAATGGTCTTAAAAGTATTGAGTCACAATTGGGTACACAAGAATATAAAAGAATAAAGATTGGTATTGATCGTAGTAATGTAATACCAGTTATTGATTGGGTATTACAAAAATTTAGTAATGATGAAATGGCTTTAATTAATCAAGCTATAGATACTGCCTCAAAAGCTTGTATTGATTTTATAGAAGGAAAAGACTTTTATAGAATATCATCATTATACTCATCTAAATAACACCAAAAGGGGAAATTTCCCCTTTTATTTTTTGATTTTAATTTAAAATCTTTTATTTTGAAGAATATTATATTATAATATAATATACGAGTGCGATTTGGGGTGATATATTGGCTAAGAATGTTTTTCATAGATTAGAATATAAATATATGCTTACGTCTGACCAATATTCAGCTATTATTGATATTATTAAATCGCGTCTTAAAGAAGATGAACATGGTTCAACGACTATTCAAAGCTTATACTTTGATACACCTAATTATAGATTAATTAGAGAATCAATTGAAAAACCAACCTTCAAAGAAAAACTAAGACTTAGAAGCTATGGTTTAGTAGGAGAAAGAGATTTGGCTTTCTTAGAAATGAAAAGAAAAAGCCAAGGTGTTGTTTATAAAAGAAGAGCTAAGGTTACTGAAGAAGAAGCATTCTCTTTTTTAGAATATAAAAATGATGGATATGATAATCAAATATTTAAAGAACTTAAATATTTTAGAGATTTCTATAAAGATTTAAAACCAGTTATTTTATTATTGTATGATAGAGAAGCATATTATGAACAAGAATTAAGAATAACATTTGATACTAATATCAGATATAGATTTGATAATCTTAATTTATCAACAAGTCTTGATGGCAAACAATTAGATGAAGGTTTAATCATAATGGAAATTAAAACTATTAATAGTATGCCACTATGGTTAGTAGAATTATTAAGTAATAACAATATATATAAATCAAGCTATTCTAAATACGGAACAGCTTATAGAAAAATTATTAGTAAGGAGTTAAGGTAATGGAAAGATTATTTGAAAGTATTTTCTCTCAAGGTAATATGGGAGTTACAGGATTTATTATTTCAATATTAGTATCATTAGTAATAGGAGTATTATTTGCGTTAGTTTGTAGTTATAAATCTAAATCATCAAAAAGTTTTTATATAACTACAGCGTTAGTTCCTGCGTGTGTATCATTAGTTATCATGCTTGTTAACGGTAATATTGGTGCTGGTATTGCGGTAGCTGGTGCGTTTAGTTTAGTAAGATTTAGATCAGCTCCAGGAACTGCAAAAGAAATAGTAATTATCTTTATTTCTACAGCTGCTGGTTTAGCTTTAGGTATGGGATATATTGCTTATGCAGTAGTATTCATGGTATTTTCAAGCTTAGTATTATTCTTGTTAACTAAGTTTAGTATTTTTGAAAGAAAGAATGCTGAATGTGAAAAATTATTAAAAATTACTATTCCAGAAAGCTTAGATTATGAAAATGTGTTTGGTGATTTATTTGCTAAATACACAAAAGATTGTAAATTAGTTCAAGTTAAATCAGTTAATATGGGCAGTATGTTTAAATTAACATATGCTATTGTTCTTAATACAGTAAAAGAAGAAAAAGAATTTATTGATGAATTAAGAGTAAGAAATGGTAATTTAGAAATCAGTTTAATAAGACAAGATTTTACAAATGAATTATAAAAAAATGGCAAGTTCAAAATGAACTTGCCTTTATGTTTTATAAAATTTCTTTTTTAAAATGACCTCGTGTATCTGTTTCACTATTAAATAAATTAGTTTTCTCTAATGTATTTAATTTATTTTTATACGTGTTGATAACATCTATACATTCTTGTTTAGATTCAGTAGTAAATTGTAATCTAAATACATTAATATTATTAATTGTTTCTAATTCATCAATTAGATTAAGAGTCTTACCATTAATGATAGTAGTATTACAATCTTTATGACTTATTATTGGGAATTCACCGTATTCATCTTTTATAATGTAGTTATTATCTTTACATTTTCCACAAAGATTAAATTTCTTTAATGGACAATATTTAGTGAATAATAAATGAGCTTTACCATAAACAATCATTTCTAAGTTTGGTAAACCATCATTTTGTTTTTGATATTCATCTATTAATGAATCAATTTGAGTTTTATTCATTTCATAAGATAAAGTAATACGCTTAGCGCCTAGCTTATGTAACATGTAAACGGCTTTAGAGTTAACTACATTTAATGAAAAATCGGTAACAAAGTCTTGATTTTTAAATGCGTATACACCACCATATCCACCAATTAAATATTGTTTATCTGGATTAGGATAAGTTGTTTGATTACGACGAATAGTATTATCTTCGTTATATATAATTTCAATACCGCATTCCTTGGCCGCTTCATATTGTTCTAAAGTAGTAGCGTAAACTGCTAATTTAGTTTGTTCTTTAGGGAATGAAATTTTATCATTATCAACAGTTTCTTTAATAGAATTAGTGCGGTTAAGTCTAGATTGGTTCATTAAGTCGACTAAAGTACGTCTAGCTTCATTAATTAGCTTGGCAGGGATAAAACAATCATCGCCATTATAATCAACATAACCTAATTCATAAACAGTGTCTTTTAATCTATCAAATTGTTTTGTGAATGTTTCAATTGTTGTAGGATTATTTATTGCCGTTTCTAAGTTATCTGTTGTTTGATAAGAGACATGATGTTCTTTATATGAACAATTAATAATTAATGGATTATTTGAATAAGCATAAACTTCTATATCTAATGGGAAACGACGGAATTCTTTTGGATAAGTTTTTTCTATTTCATTATAGAATAAGTAATCTTTTGTTTTATATACCTTATCACCAATAGATAAATCTTCTTTAACGTTTATATAACAAGTAGTAGAAGAAGAATTAATAAGCTTATTGTTATCATCACACATTTTTACAACAGTCAAATTAACATCTTGTTTATTATGATCAATACGGATAATATCATTTTGATTAAGAGTTTTGTTTAGTTTTATTTTATAACCTAATTTGTTTTTAGCTATGATTTCTCCAATTAAATAACCAAAGTTATTAGGTTTATCAATGTTAGTAATATTCTTTTTATCTTCATGGAATATATAACCTTTTGTAAATGTACGGTTAAATGTTTTCGTTAAATTTTCTTTGTTTAATTTAGTTAAATTGCCATCAAGAGCGCTACGGTAGTTAGATATAACATTCGCAACATATGCAGGTTCTTTCATTCTTCCTTCAATTTTTAATGAATCTATATCCTTTAATTCATTAACATAATCAATAGTACATAAATCCTTCATTGAAAGAATATAACTATTTCCATAATTAATGTTATTAGTTGTATCTATTAAATCAAATGGTTTACGACATGATCCAACACATCTACCACGGTTACCACTACGATAACCTATTAAACCACTCATTAAACAGTTACCAGAATAAGAAACACATAACGCGCCATGAACAAATATTTCTAATGGGATTTTAGCTATCTTTTTGATTTCTTTGATTTTTTCTATTTCAACTTCTCTAGATAATACAACTCGTTTAGCGCCAAGTTCTTTAAAAAGAAGAGTTCCTTCTAAATCATCAATACCCATTTGTGTTGAACAGTGAGCTTCAATATCAGGGTATTTGTTAACGATATAATCAAGAATTACTAAATCTTGAACAATAATACCATCAACATTAGAGCTTACTAAAAAATCAACCATTTCTTTCATTGGTTCAATTTCATCTTCAAAAATGATAGTATTCATTGTTACATATATTTTTACTTCTCTAAGATGAGCATATTCAATTGCTTGTTTAAAACTTTCTTCATCAAAATTTGAAGCATAGGCTCTAGCGCCAAATTTACCCATACCCAAGTAAATGGCATCGGCACCATTACTGATGGCGGCAACTAATGCTTCAAAGTTTCCGGCAGGAGCTAGTAATTCTGTCATAATTCATCACCAGATAGTATTTTACCATATTTATTAAAATAAATATAGATAAATTAAAGTGTAATATTATGTAATGTTTTGTCGAACTATTGATTTTAATATTTTAAAAGTTGTATAATTCAGGTAACCTAGATAACGGAGATTTTTAAAAATGAGAAGAAAACATACGATATTATTAATTGTGTCTGTAATTTTTACAGTTGTTTTAATGACATCTTTTTTGGTATATATCATATTCTTGCATGATGATTACCATAATTATTTAACTTCTATTACAGTATTATTTTTACTTTTAGAAGCTTTATTTGGCGCGGTTTTAATTTTATTAATGGTTGCCAGTATCAAGAAAGATAAAAAAAGAATTACAGAACAAAGTGAAGAAAATTACAAGCTAATAGAATCAGTATCAGTAGCTAATAAAGCTAATGCTGCTAAATCAGATTTTTTATCAAGAATTTCACATGATATTAGAACCCCTATGAATGGTATTATGGGTATGACAGAAATAGCTAAAAAAAATATTGATGATAAAGAAAAAGTTATTTATTGTTTAAATAAAATTGATACTGCTAGTGGACATTTATTAACATTACTTAATAATGTTTTAGATTTGTCTAAAATTGAAAGCGGAGTTGTTAAAATTCATGAAATCCCTGTTGATGTTTTAGAATTAGTTAAATCTTGTGAAAGTATGATTACTCCTCAAGCTAATAATTTATCTGTTAAGATTGAATCAGAATTTAATATTATTCATGATTATATATTAACTGATGAATTAAGATTAAAACAAATTTTAATAAATATATTAAGTAACGCTGTTAAGTTTAATTTTCCAGAAGGTAAAGTTTGGTTTAAAGTAGATGAAGAAGTAATTGATTCAAATAAATCGATGTTTACTTTTACTATTAAAGATAATGGTATGGGAATGAGTGAAGAATTTTTAGATAGAATATTTGAACCATTTGTTCAAGAAGATGATACATCAGCTAGAACTAAATATACTGGTTCTGGTTTAGGTATGTCTATTGTTAAACAGTTAGTGGATTTAATGAAAGGTAACCTTGTTATTAAATCTAAAGAAAACGTTGGAACTGAAATGGTTGTATCTTTAAAGTTTGAGTTTCTTAAAGATGAAAAAGAATTAGATGCCAAAATAGGTGAATACGAAGATTTAAAAGGATTAAGAGTTTTATTAGTTGAAGATAATGATATTAATATGGAAATAGTAGAAATTTTATTATCAGAAGTTGGAATAGAAATTACTAAGGCATTTAATGGCGAAGAAGCATTAAGAATATATTCTAATGCTGAAGCATATACATTTGATGTTATATTGATGGATATATTAATGCCGGTTATGAATGGATATAACGCAACTAAGTTAATTAGGGCTTCAGATAAAGAAGATTCAAAGGAAATTCCTATTATCGCTATGACAGCTAATGCTTATGATAGAGATAGAAAAAAAGCGTTAGATGCTGGTATGACAGATCATGTTATTAAGCCTATAAAGATTGAAAAATTATATGATAAGTTATTAATGTATAAGAAATAAATTAGAATTTATGGATTAGTGTGTTTCTTTTTATATATGTTGATTTTATTATATTTATGGCATATAATATAGATGTCGATGAATGATAAATTAGGAATTAAAAGAAAAGGGAAGGTTGCAGCCTTCCCTTTTCGCTTTTGGAAACGATGAATGTAAAAATCAGGAATTATTTAATGACTACTTTTTATCGCGGTCATCAAGTATGTAAGCAATAACTACTAGAGTTACTACTAACACGACAAGATATTCCATCTTGCCTCCAGCAGTGGATATTACCACCATAGCACATATTATATATGTTATTTTTTTATTGTCAAACATGGTGAAATCAGTGAAAACAACATTTTTCTAAAAGTGTATTGTAAACCATATTTTTATGTATATATATCCGTTTAAAATAGTTATTTTTTCGAAAAAAGTTCATAAAATATTAATTAAAAATTTTTTAACTTTTTTACAACCAATCGCTAAATTCCTATTTATTAAAATTTAAAAATATATTAATATATTTTCGAAAAACAAAATATATTTTAATTATGAAAACGAATACATGTGTTTTCGTAGGTTTATTTAATTGTATTTTATGAAGGTTTGTATTATAATAATATGTAGTAAATAAAAACAATTTTAGGAGGAAATATAAAATGCCATTAGTAAATGTAAAAGATATGATGGGCAAGGCTTTAGAAGGCCATTATGCAGTTGGCCAATTCAACATTAATAATCTTGAATGGACAAAATCAATTCTTCTAGCTGCAGAAGAAGCAAAATCACCAGTTATTTTAGGTGTATCAGAAGGTGCAGCAAAATATATGACAGGTTACAAAACAGTAGCTAACATGGTTTCTGCAATGATTGAAACTTTAAATATTACAGTTCCAGTTGCATTACACTTAGACCATGGTACATTTGAAGGAGCTCAAAAAGCAGTTGCTGCTGGTTTCTCTTCAGTAATGTTCGATGGTTCTCACTATGATATCGAAGAAAATATCGCTAAAACTAGAGAAATCGTTGAATTAGCACATGCACAAGGTGCAACAGTAGAAGCTGAAGTAGGTTCTATCGGTGGTGAAGAAGACGGTGTTACTGGTAGAGGTGAAGTTGCTGATCCAGCTCAATGTAAATTAATCGCTGATTTAGGTATCGATATTTTAGCTGCAGGTATTGGTAATATTCATGGTCAATATCCAGCAAACTGGCAAGGTTTAGATTTTGATGCATTAGCTAAAATCCAAGCTGCTTGTGGTAACATGCCATTAGTATTACACGGTGGTACTGGTATTCCAGCAGAAATGATTAAAGAAGCTATTTCTTTAGGTGTATGTAAAATCAATGTTAATACTGAATGCCAATTAGCATTTGCTGCTGCTACTCGTAAATATATTGAAGAAGGTAAAGACCAAGTTAAGAAAGGTTTCGACCCTCGTAAATTATTAGCTCCAGGTGCTGAAGCAATCAAACAAACTGTTTTAGAAAAAATGGAAATGTTTGGTTCTGTTGGTAAAGCAAACTAATTAACAGAAAAAAGGGGCTTTAATGCCCCTTTATTTTTATAAAGAAAAGGAGATAGAATTATGAAAATTGCTTTAATTATGGAAAACTCTCAAGCTGCAAAGAATGAGATTGTTTACAAAACTTTAAAAAATACTGTTGAACCATTAGGTCATACAGTTGATAACTATGGTATGGAAGGTGCAGAAGATAAATCATTAACTTATGTTCAAAATGGTTTATTAGCTGGTATTTTATTAAACTCTGGTGCTTGTGACTTCGTTGTTACAGGTTGTGGTACTGGTATGGGTGCTATGTTAGCATTAAACTCATTCCCTAGAGTATCTTGTGGTTTAATTATTGATCCAACAGATGCATTCTTATTTGGTCAAATCAATGATGGTAACGCAATTTCATTACCATACGCAAAAGGTTTTGGTTGGGCTGCAGAAGTTAATTTATCTTATATTTTTGAAAAATTATTTACAGGAGAAAGAGGTTTAGGTTACCCTAGAGAAAGAGCTGTTCCAATGGCAGCTAACCGTAAAATCTTAAAAGATGTAAAAGAAATCACTCATACTCCAATGATTGAAGTTTTAAAGAAAATTGATAGAGAATTCTTACTTCAAACTATTGATAGACCAACATTTAAAGAATATTTCTTCGCTAACGCTAAAGATGAAGAAATTATTAATTTCTGTAAAGAAGTATTAGGCTTATAGTTTAAATGGAAACAATCAGGTTATTGCCTGATTGTTTTTTTAAATAAATTCTGCTAATTAATTCAAACTAAAATGTCCCATATGGGACAATTAACAAAAGTTAATAACTTTACTTTAAAATATAATTTTAAAGTGCTATAATGAGTTAGAAGTTGGTGATAACATGAAAGAAAGATTAAAGAACATAAGTGTTCATTTATTAGATTTAGGAAAGAGAAATAGATTACTTAATTACAAGGATAATGGTTATAGAGTTATTGATGTAATTAATGAAGATTTAGAAAAGTTATTTGATAAAGTAACTGGGTCTAGTAACTTATCTATTATGAATTTAGATCCATTATTATCTAAGTATCACAAAACTATTGACGATAGTGGAGAAACAATAAGTGAATACAATAAAGGAAAAGTAAAGGATATTGTTAAGGATATAATTAGACCTAATGATGTTTTATGTTATAAACAAGGATATCAATTAAGTAAAATTCTTAAAATAATTTATAAAGAATATAAATCAACTTTATTAGAAAAAGGTATTAACACTTTATTTGTTACTTTTGGTTTGATTACTTATAAAGAAAAAGACGAATATTACAAAGCACCTTTATTATTGGTTCCAGTAAATATTGAATACGAAAACAATACTTATAAAATCAAAGAATACGAAGATGAAATCATTGTTAACCCAACACTTCAATATTTACTTAAAACAGAACACAAAGTTAAGTTAAATGATTATGATCCAAATAAACATGATTATAATTCTTACATGAAAGAAACAAAATATGCAATTTATGATAAGGGATTAGAACTTATAGAACATTCTTCTTTAGGTATTTATTCATTCCTTAAAATGAATATGTTTAATGATTTAACAACTAATACAGAGGAAGTTTTAAAAAATACTAATATTTTAAGATTGTTAGATCAAAAAACCAAAGAAGATGTAGAAGTTAATCTGCCTGTTTATCCTGTTGTTGATTCTGATTCATCTCAATTACAAGCTATTAAATCAGCTACAAACGGAAAGTCTTTTGTTTTACAAGGCCCTCCTGGTTCTGGTAAGAGTCAAACAATTACTAATATAATTTCATCAGCTATAGGTAATGGCAAAAAAGTGCTATTTGTATCAGAAAAGTTAGCTGCCTTAAATGTTGTATATGAGAATTTAAAAAGAGTAGGATTAGATAGTTTTGCGTTAGAATTACATTCACATAAAACAAATAAGAAAGAATTTATAGATGAATTATATAGAACCGCAACATTACCAAAATATGAGATAAGTTCTAGTGTAGATAATGTTTTTGACAAGCATGATAGACTTGAAATTAAATTAATAGAATATCGTGCTAACTTACATAAAGTGGTTAAAAGACTTAACATGAGTTTATATGAGATTTATTCTAGATATTTAAGTTTAGACAAGCCTAATCTTATTTATAGAATAAATGGTATAGATATGTTAGATAATGCATATTTAGATAACGTATTATTAGATTTAAAAAAATATATAACATTATCAACTCAATTAGGTTCTGATTATAGAACAAGTATTTTTAAAGGATATATAGAACAAGATATTAACTATACTAAATATAGTGCTAAATCTGATTTAGAAATTTTAGAAAATTATTATAAAGAATTATTAAAGATAAAAGAAGACTTTAATAGTAAAATACCATTAAATATTAAGAGTTATCATAACTTATTATTTAAATTAGAAGAAGTACAAAATATAGTAAATTTAACAACTTGGATTGATGAGTATAACAATGTTGAAACAAGAGAGAACCTATTTAGTGTGTTAGATACATATTTAAAAAGTCATGAATATTTATCAAAATCAACAATAGAAAACTTTTTTAGTTTAGATATATTAAGATTAGATTTAGTAGATTTATATTATGAATTTAAAAAGCATAGTATGTCTTTCTTTAAATTCTTAAATCCTAAATACCATAACGTTAAAAAAGAAATTAAGTTATATTCAAAACTTAAAATGAAAGATGATGATTTATTAATCAAGTTAGAAGAATTATGCGAGTATCAAAAAGTACTTAACACGTATGAAAGTGTAAAGAAAGATTTACCACAAGATTATAAACATCATCAATATCAAAATATCTATAATGATTTATTTAGTATTAAAGATATAAATTATGACTTTAATTTAACTCATACTGAATATTATGAACTTAAAGAAAAGTTATTAGAAGGATTAATGAATTTTAGTAGAAATAAGATTAACTTAAATGATTATTTACATATCTTTGATAACTCAGTCGTTGATTTAATAAATCATGATATAACAGACGTATTAAGTGTAATAACTCAAATGAATTTAAATTATAACTTATTAGATTTACACGTTCAAAGATTAAGCATTTTGGATGATTTAAATCGTTTAAGAGTAATGCCTTTTCTTAATAGAACTTTAGATGAAAATATTAATGTAAATAAGTTAGATACTTTGTTTGAAGCTTTATTTATGGAAGCAAATATTTATTATGAAATTGAATCTAATCCAATATTAAAAGAATTTAGTGGATTAGGTGTTGATGCGTTAATAGAAGAATTTAAACAAATTGATAAATCAACATTTGAAGCTAATAAGGCAACAATCATTTCTAGATTGTCTAACTTAAGACCTGATGATAGTATATTATCTGGATCTAAGTTTTCAATATTAATAAAAGAATATAATAAGAGTAGAAGACAAAAGCCTATTAGAGTATTATTAGAAGAATTGTTTGATCTTATTTTAGATATTAAACCAGTATTCTTAATGAGTCCACTTTCTGTATCAACATATTTAAATAGTAAATGTGATATGTTTGATTTAGTAGTGTTTGATGAGGCTTCACAGGTTTTTGCGTGGGATGCGTTAGGTGCTATTTATCGTGCTAAGCAATGTATTGTTATTGGTGATAGTAAACAAATGCCACCAGCTAACTTCTTTAATGCTACATTAAATAATGAAGAAATTGATGAAGAAATTTACGAAGATGACTTAGAATCTATTTTGGATAAAGGTAGTAGCGTGTTACCTACTATTGGTTTAAGATGGCATTATAGAAGTAAAAGTGAAGAGTTAATTGCATTCTCTAACAAAGAATTCTATGATTCAAGATTAATAACTATTCCTCAAGCAAAGAAAAAGGAAAAAGGATTTGGAATAGATCATTATTATTTATCTGATGGTATATATGAAGCTAAGACTCGTATTAATAAAGAAGAAGCTAACTATATTGTTCAATTAGTTTTTGAACATTTTAGAACAAAGCCAGAACAATCATTAGGTGTTGTTGCATTTAGTAATGCACAAGCAGAATATATATCTAATTTAATTGATGAATATTTATGTGATCATCCAGAATATACTGAACATTTTAGTTTAGATGTTAAAGAGCCGTTCTTTGTTAAAAACTTAGAAACTGTTCAAGGTGATGAAAGAGATCGTATAATATTTAGTATTTGTTATGGTTATAATAGTGAAGGTAAGTTTTACCAAAGATTTGGTCCATTAAATAATATTGGTGGAGAGCGAAGATTAAATGTAGCTATTACTAGAGCTAAATATAATGTTAGTGTTGTTAGTTCAATTAGATATACTGACATTAGAACAGATAATACTGAATCAATAGGGGTTAAATTACTTAAGTCTTATTTAGAATATATAGATAATATAGAAGTAAGTAAACGTAGTAGTGATGATAATATTGATGGAGTTATAAATGATGTTTACAGTTATTTAACGAATGAAGGATTTGTGGTTGAAAGAAGAATAGGTGTTTCTGATTTTAGAATAGATTTAGCCATCAAACATCCTATAACAGATGAATATGTTGTTGCTATTATGATGGATGGTCCATCATATAAGATAGGTAATTGTAGTGATGTTAATAGATTACAAGAAATATTACTTGAAAGATTGGGTTGGAAATTTTATAGATTATTCTCTACATTATGGATTAATAGTCCAATAATAGAAAAAGAAAAACTTATTAAATTCTTAGAAGAAGCATTTAATCAAGAAAAAGTAAAAAAAGAAGTTGAAATAGAAGATTCTTCATTCTTAATTGAAAATGTAGATGATTTTGATGATAACTTTGAACAATATGAAGCTATAAGTGATGAAGAGATTAAAGAATTATATCAAAAGAAAACTACAGCTCAAGTTATTAAATATATAGTTAGTAAAGAAGAACCAATACATATAGAATATTTATTAAAAAGAATATGTTTTATGTATGGTAGAACTAAGGTTACAAATGTTGTAAGAAATTTATTTAATACAGACTTAGAGGATTTAGATTTAGTGAATTATAATAATTTCTTATCTACTAGACCTATTGGAAAAATAGAGTTAAGAATAGGTTCGGATAGATTGTTAGAATATGTATATATAACTGAATTAGAGGATGCTATATATAAAGTAGTTAAGAAGAGTAATGGTATAACTAAATTAGGATGTTTTAAAAAGGTTATTGAATTATTAGGATATAATAGAGTTAGTGATAATTCAATAAAGATATTAGAAGATGCGTTAGTATTCTTAAAACTTGATGGTAAAATTGTCGAAAGAGATGAATGTCTATTTTCTTAACAAAATACTCAAAAAACATTGACAAGTATCTATTTTTAATGTAGAATGTTATACGGTACATTTTTATATAAATATCCACAGCCAAGTTAAATAAAAAAATAATTATTAAACTTAGGAGGAAACAAATTATGAATAAAACATTCATGGCAAACAATCAAACAGTACAACATAATTGGTATGTTGTAGATGCAGCTGGCTTAACATTAGGTCGTTTAGCTACTGTAGTTGCTTCTTTATTAAGAGGAAAGCACAAACCAACTTATACTCCACATGTTAACTGCGGAGACAATGTTATCGTTATTAACGCTGACAAAATCGTTTTAACTGGTAATAAATGGAGCGATAAATTATATCGCAACCACTCTGAATACAGCGGTGGTTTAAGAACTTTAACTGCTGAAACAGTTATGGCTAAATATCCAACTAGAATGGTAGAACATGCTATTTATGGTATGTTACCTCATACTAAACTTGGTGATCAAATGAGAAAACAATTATATGTTTACGCTTCAAGCACTCATCCACATCAAGCACAACAACCAGTAGAATTCGTGGTAAAGGCATAAGGAGGAAATAAGAAATGGCAAAGAAATTAGTTCAATACTTAGGTACAGGTCGTAGAAAAAGCTCTGTTGCACGTGTTTATTTACGTTCAGGTAAGGGTGAAATCGTTGTTAACGGCCGTCAATTCGAAGAATATTTCGCTTCAGCAGCTACACGTTTAGACATCTGCCAACCATTAGAATTAACTGAAACTGCAGATAAATTCGATATCTTAGTTAACGTATTCGGTGGTGGTTTAACTGGTCAAGCTGGTGCTGTACGTTTAGGTATCACTCGTGCATTAATGGAAGTTAATCCAGAATACCGTGCAGTATTAAAACCTGCTGGTTTAGTTACACGTGATCCAAGAGCTAAAGAACGTAAGAAATACGGTCTTAAAAAAGCAAGACGTGCACCTCAATTCTCAAAACGTTAATCCGTTTATTGTTTGCAAAAGGAAATTGTATAAAAGAAAT
>JBGVFV010000059.1:0-18548 GCA_045121295.1 Candidatus Pelethenecus sp. | reverse complement strand
CCCATTTGTCCAGGCAGATACATATTAAGAATAGCTTTTAAACAAGAATGTGCAGGAATAATTACAGGACTACCACCATACATTACAAACACTATTGTTTTACCTAATGTAGATAGTTCTTCTAATAACTTAACTTGATTAAAAGGTAAAGATAATGTCTTACGGTCTAATCCTTCACTTTCTGCAAGTTCAGAAAGTCCTCCAAAGAAAAGAATAGTATCATAATCTTTTGCTGAATTTAATGCCTCATCATGTAATTTTTGATTAGGTTCAAAATCTAATACTTTATAACCTTTAACATATGTATAATCTACATTGTTAGCGTTAAATGAGTCCATTGGAGATACTACTTTCCATGGACGAATAAGACTTGAACCAGCACCTTGATAACGCATTTTTTCAAATAATTCACCAATTACCAAAAACTTACCATTCTTGTTTAAAGGTAATGTTTTATTATCATTTTTCATTAATACTGCAGATTCTAAACTTAAATTTTTAGAAATATTGGCGTGTGCTTCAAAATCAATAGATTCTACCTTTTCATAATCCAAAGAACTAAAAATAAGTTTTAGCATATTACGAACCGCTTTATTTAGATCTTCTTCCTTCAAATCTCCTGAATGGTACGCATCAACAATTACTTGACGATTATGAGTAACATCACCTGGCATTTCTAAATCAAGTCCAGCGATAATACCTTTAACACGATCATTAACTGCACCCCAGTCACTCATTACAACTCCATCAAATCCCCATTCATCGCGAAGAATTGTTGTAAGTAATTCTTTATGTTCAGATGCAAATTCTCCATTAACTCTATTATAAGCACACATTACAGTTTTAGGGTGTGCTTCTTTTACAACTCTTTCAAAACCTCTTAAATAGATTTCTCTAAATGTACGATCATCAACCACTGAATTACCAAAATAACGATTAGCTTCGTTATTGTTAGCAGCGTAATGCTTAAGTGATGTTCCAACATTACGTGATTCAATTCCCTTAGTTAGTGATGAAGCCATCTTACCACTAATAAGTGGGTCTTCACTAAAGTATTCAAAATTACGTCCACAAAGAGGATTACGTTTAATGTTCATAGCTGGACCTAAAATAACATTAACATCATAATGATTACATTCCTTCCCCATAGCTTCACCCATGCTGAATAATAATTCATCATTCCAAGAAGATGCTGTTGTTACAGCTGGTGGAAAGCATGTAGATATTTCACTGTCACCTAAACCATTAAGTACGGCCTTACCATCTTCACGTTTTTTACGTAAACCATGAGGACCATCTGTCATACAAATTTTAGGAATATTTAATCTTGATATTTGATTTGTAAACCAAGATTTGTGTCCACTTAAAAGACTCGCTTTTTCTTCAATTGTAAGTTCAGATAATAATTTATCAATATCCATAAACTACTCCTTCTTTGACTCATTATATTTTTCAATATAACTATACATATTTTCTGGATTATACCAACGCCATGTTTCTTGTTGGCTCCATTCACTATATAATTGTTCATATGATGCAGTTCTTACATCTAATTTTAATCTATCAATATTAGGATCACCTGTAACACCATTTTTGTTATCTAGATTCATCTTTTGAACATATAATCCCCAAGTACTATCCCACCAGCCAACACTGATTGTTTTATAACTCCAGAATGTCCAACCAAATCCCATTTCATCAAAAAGATTAAGATATTTAATCCAACGTTCTTCATCATCAAAGAAAGTAAATTCACCAATGTATCTAGGAACATCATAATCAGCCATTGATAATGTTTGCCACATTAATGTATAGAACATTTCAAAACTGATAGTTGGATTATTCCAGTTATAAAAATGTCCTTGATACAATACATTTTCCCAACCATATTTTTCTGGATTAGGTAATGAATTAAAATACCATACACCTTCAATACTGATGATATGTTCAGTATCTACACTACGAATAGCATCATACATCTTATCCATAACATTCCATTCAGTTTTACCTGTAGGTTTAGTGGCTGTTGCAGGCTCATTAACTAGATCATACGCCAAAATAGTATAAGCTAAATCTGGACGGTCATTTTTATAATGTAAGGCTATATTTTTCCATAAAGTACACATTTCTTCTTGATATGTTTCATTAAACCAAAATTCACGATCACGTGTTCCTGAATGTTCAAAACCACTTTGTCCACCAACAACACCATGCATATCTAATATAACAAAAAGTTCATGTTTCTTAGCCATTTCTAAGAACCAGTCTACTCTTTCAAATGCATCATCACGCATAACTAACTTATCATCAGGACCTTCCATAAAATTACGATAATACATAGGTAAACGTATTGTATTTAAACCTAAATTCTTGATATTAATAAAATCTTGTTCTTGGCAATATGAATCATAATACGCATCCCATAATGCATCTAATTGTTCTTGTGTCCATTCACCACTATCAACTCTAGCTTGTAATGCGGCATCTAACTCTTCTTGGAACACTTCTTCATATTCTTCAACTATACCATCTTCGTTAACCTTGGCATACGTTCCATCTTCATTATATTTAGCGCCCATTGATATTACTGTCATCCAACCTTCTTGAATTAACCAGTTACCAAAGTTTACACCTTGAATATTAAAGCGATTGCCGTCTTTATCATATAATCCACGGCCAACAGCTTTGATAGTATCATAATTATTTCCATCATCTTTTAATTCAACTTTATTTGGAATTTCTTTACCTTTTTTATAATTAAAGCCATAATTATAAGCACGGAATATAAACGCTCCTACAATAATAAGAATCGCAAATATAACCGTAAATGTTCTAATAATTATTCTTCCTTTTCTACTTTCCATGATAATTAACCTCTATATTTTAATATTTAATTAATCTTAATACTAATCTTTAGTATATAAATCAAATTTTTCTTGATTAAATTCAATACCTAATTTTTCTAATAATAATGGTGTATATTCTTTAGTCACTAGATTATATTCTAATGACCAAATACACCAAGCATAATCTCTCCATGGATCACCAATACCCGCTCCACCAAGGTCTACAAAGCCATTTATTTTATCATTTTTAACAAGAATGTTAGGTAAACAATAATCTCCATGAATTAATGTGTTGTATCCTTCATCAACAACATATTCATAATCATCTACAATCTTAACATTATGAAGGATATTAATTCCTTCAACTAACCAATCAATAACTTTAACTGGATCATTTAAGAATTTAGGTAAACATAATATTTCACCTTCAATACATTCCCTAAGGTAATAAGCTTTATTGTTTTCAACTATAAAGATAATAGGTTTAGGAGTACTAACATACTTACTTACCCAAGTATCTTTTTCCATTTCTTGTTGAAGACGATATATATTATCACTAATCTTTAATATATATTTATTTTCAATAATATTAACTTCATCACCACTACGATGATAATCGTATAGTGGTTCTATGTTTAATCCATCTATTTTTTCTTTAATAATATGTGGTAACATGTTCTTCCTCCTAATCTACATAATGAACGCATTCAGGATTATACCAATCTCTAGGCGTTCTTGACTCATCTGGATATCCTATCCAAATTAAACTTAATGGAATAAGATTATCACCTAATCCTAAAAATTCCTTCATTCTTTCAGCGGCTCTTTCTTGTGGGTAAATACCACACCAAACAGCACCTAAACCTAAGTCTGTAACACGAAGTAATATGTTTTCAGTAGCGGCACTACAATCATGAATCCAATAATCCTTCATACTATCAGGAAGTGCCTTATCAATATTTCCACATACAACAATAGCAAGAGGTGCTTCCATATTTGTAAACCTTGATGTTCTTCTTATTTTAACAAGCATTTCTTCATTACGAATAACATAAAACTCCCATGGTTGTCGATTACAAGCAGAAGGACCACTCATACCTGCATGTAATAATTCTGAAACAATTTCATCACTTATTTTATCTGTTTTAAATTTTCTAATACTTCTTCTTTTTAATAATACTTCTTTTAATTCCATAACAACATCTCCTTTTAATAATTTATTATGTAAATAAATATTTATTATTAATAATTATTTATTTCTTTTTTTGTACCTAGTAATACTATTTTATAATTTATTAACTCTCGTGTAAAGTTTTAAATAATAAAATAAAGGATATCTTGCCAGTTAAGACAAAATATCCTTCAATTAAAATTATTAAATATCGTATTTAGCTAATATTTCAGAAGGTGTTTTTCTTAATAATGTAATTATTGGTAATAAACCAAATAATATGTTAACACCATATAATACTACTATTCCTAATAATGGAATAATAGGATTTGTACTAAATAAATCTATCGCTAGTGAATAATTAATAGAATCAATGGCTGTAAAATAACCAAACATAATAATCATATAAGATATAAATGCTGTAAAAGTAACCATAACAACTATATCTATTAAATATTTAAGATATATCTTATTCTTTTTAGAACCTAAGCTTCTATATACACCAATATTATATATATCATTAATCATTTTACTGCGCATCAAGAAATAAACCATTATAGAACCAGCCACTAAACAAACAGTTCCTAAAATCATAAACACTGTCATCATATCGTTATTTTCAGCAACTAATTCCTTATAAGAATAATCATACATTGATTCTAATACAAATAAATTATCCTTTTCTAATAAACTTAAAAGTCCTTCTTCATCTTCTACTATAAATACTTTTTGTGCATATTCTCTTATACTTAATGCTGATGGTGATAATAACACACCCGCATTAATAATATCACTACCACCACTATATCTACCAACAATCTTATAACCATTATAAGAACTACCAACTTCTAATTGACTATATATTGAAACTAAGCACTCATTATCCTTAGTTGGATGATTTCCCTCAACCAATACATAATCTTCTTTAGTATAACTATAATTATGGATAATATTAGTTTTAGTACCGAATTTTCTATGAATGATTATATCCATTTTATCTGCTTCACCATGATCAAAATGATATACACCAACTACTGTTTTACCACGGTACTGTCTACCAACTAATTCTTCTACATTTTCTTCAAGTTGATCAGAAATCAAAATATTATCAGTATCTAAATCATCAGCTGTTAAATCTCTACCATAAACAATATGATATGATTTGTATTTAGATTCATATTCATAATATCTTTCATAATCACTTTCTATAAAGTTATCTTCTATATAGAAATTTAGATATTGATCAAGATTCATATAAAGTAACTTATATGGATTATCCACTACACCAGTAATAATACCATTAGAATTATCTATATTTAACCCTATCAAATCTTCATATGTACTATAATAAAGACTAAACTCATTTAATAAATCATCTGCCACGGCCTTACTAATAACGATATCTTCTTTAGTAGGGGCAGAACCACAAATTAATGTAAGATTATCATTAAAATATAAAGTCCTAACTGAAACATGATAAGATATCTCTTCAACAAAATTTATTTTCTTTACAAATCTTGTATAATTACTACTAACCATTTGAATATTAGATATATATCCATTTTCTAAAGCTCTTTTTAATGTTACTGAATCTTCTTCCCAAGACCAATAATCCTTTGTTGAAAGCGTATAGTAATTAGGATCTGCGTTAACTCTATTTTCATCTACATTAATAGCATTTGATAAAGAAATAGCACATATACCAAATAACACCCCTAATAATACTAATGACGCATAAATAACTCTAACCTTTTTAGTAGGCTTAATAAACTTTTTAAATGATTGTTTAACATTATACCAAATATCACCAAACACATTCTTTTTCTTAACACTATTATTAAAGAATGAATCATCATAATCATATTCTTTAGCTTCATTCTTTTCTTTTGGTTTATAATGTTCATCTAATAATTTAATATTACTATTTTCAAGTAATTTAACATTCCTATTACTCTTAATATAGAATGTATTGTTACGCTCAACAATAACTAGTTCTAATTTATTATTATCATTACTATATAATTTAATATCTAAATTTTCATCATTAGTAATGCTTTCTTTCATATCCTTTAGATAAATAATATTATCATCAACTTCATCTAATGTTCCATTACTTGCATTTTCAATGCCCTCAATAATACGACCATCTTCAATACGATAAATAAAATCTGAATAGAATTTAGCTAAAGATTCATTATGAGTAACCAATAATACTAAAGTCTTTTTTGATAAAGATTTTAATATATTCATTACTTCTACTGCGTTAGCACTATCTAAGTTCCCAGTAGGCTCATCAGCGATAATTATCTTACAATGCTTAACTAAAGCACGCGCAATCGCAACTCTTTGTTGTTGACCACCAGATAATTGACTTGCACGTTTTTTACGGTATTTGAACATGCCTACACTCTTAAGAGCGTACTCAATTCTAGCATCTACTTCTTTTTGATCATAAATATTAATTAATTCTAAAGCTATCCTTAAATTTTCAAACACTGTTTCATTTAACAATAAATTATAACTTTGAAATACATAACCAATGTTTTGATTACGGAATTCATCTATTTTATTCATTTTGTATTTGTTTAATTCAAATGAATCATAACTAATACTACCACTAGCCTTATCTAAACCACCAATAACATTTAACAATGTTGTCTTACCACTACCAGAAGTCCCTAAAAATGATACTAATCCTTGATTAGGTAATTCAATATTTACATTATCTATAACATGAATTTCATTACTTTTATTCTTGTTATAATACTTGTTTAATTTACTTACTTTAATCATTCTTACTCACTCCCTTCCTTAATGGCTTGGAATACAGTATTATTAAATATCTTATTTTTTAATCTTGTTGATATGGCTAAACCAAATACCAACATTGCCATAACATATAAAATACCAAGAATCACTGACATGTATTTTAATAGTTCCATTCCTAATAAAACATCTAATAATATACTGATACTAGCACCAAAAATTGTTGATGTGAATACAGTAATTAATACTTCTATATTTAATACCTTTTTAAGATCTTTACTTACTAAACCTAACGTTCTAAATATAGAATAATCCTTTCTTTTAGTAAGATATATTCTTTGAATTACTGCATAAGTAATAAAGAACATCATAAATAAAGCTAATACAATTACACCTATCAATATATATAAAATAAATAAATTTGCTGTTTCTTTATTTTCTATCATACCTGGCATACTTGTCTTATAACCTAATTTAGTTATTTGTCTAGATAGTTGGTTAACATCTTCTGTATAAACAACTATTTCTTTACAATCTAATTTAGGTTCTATCTTACCTTCTATATAATCTTTATTTGCATAGAAAGTAGGATACATAACTTTATTTGAATAAACTACTTCTATATCATAATGTACATTATAATAATTTTTTAAGTTACTAGTATCTTTATACTTATCCTTCGCATTTTCAGGAATAGCTATATATGTTTCAGGTAAAGATTCATTATAAATAACATCAAGATATTCTCTACCGTCTTCTCCTTCTATACATAAATTAATATTATTATTTATATAAATATTAACTATTTGTTGATTATATTTATATCCGACTAAAAATACTCTATCAACATATTCAGATACACCAACACCAACAATATTACCAATCTTAATTTCTTGTCTTTGTTTAGCTAATTCAGAAATTACACTGAACTCTCCTAGTTCATATTCTCCAACAGACCACTTTCTATATTCAGGTAATATCAATACATATTCACCGTCATTATCTGCATCTTCACCATTCATAATATTATACTCAAACTTACGGAAAGTTAGATTAGCGTAATCATACATAGTCTCTGTTTTTATTTCTGAATATAATTCTTCATAATATGCATCAATGTAATATTCTTTATCTTTTAAAACATTAGATAATTTATTCATATCTAATGACTCTTTATTAATTTCATAAATAATCAATCGATCCTTTGATACTAACGAGTATGATTGATTATATGTGTAGTTCTCATCATACGCAATTCTAACCATAAGTAAAGATAATAGCATTAACACACAAGAAACAAACATAAATACCATTACAGATAATATAGTCTTTTTTGGTGTAGATAATATATTAGATATTGCTAATTTAAATAAAGTCTTTTTAAGCGGAGCTTTAGACTCTAATACTAACTCTTTGTTGTCTTCTTGTTCGCCCTCACTAAATGTTACATCTTCAACAATTTCACCATCAGATAATTTAATCTTTCTTGTACATATGTCTTTAATACTTTCATAATCATGCGTAACTATTAATACTAGCCTGTCCTTTGATACTTCTTTTATTAAATCAATAATTTCTTTACTTGTTTTACTGTCCAAATTACCAGTAGGTTCATCACAAGCAAGTATTGGTGTATCTTTAGCTAAAGCACGAGCTATAACACAACGTTGTTTTTCACCACCAGAAAGTTTAGTCCCTTTGTTGTTGATACGATGTTCTAACCCAACACGTTTAATGATTTCAGTAGCTTTAGCCTTAGCAGATTCTTCACTTTCACCATTAATGATTAATGGTAACATTACATTTTGTAAGACTGTATATGAATCAATTATATTATATTTTTGAAATATAAATGATACATTATCCTTACGAAACGTATCACTATCATTTTGGTTGAAATAAAATGTTTCGTTCCCATAAAACAATATTTCACCTTCATCATAACTATCAATCAACGATATGACATTTAATAATGTTGATTTACCTGATCCTGAATCACCAGTTATCGCAACTAATTCCCCTTTGTTAAGTTTAAGATTAACATTACGTAATCCCACTGTTACCATATTGTTATCTTTATAAAATTTACTAACGTTTTTTAATTCAATCATACTTCCACCCCCCTATGTAGTACAATTTTAGTATAATGATTATACCACCAATAATATAAATTTAAAATAAACTATTAAAAAAAGATATTTATCAATTTGACTATTTCCGACAAATATTCTTTACAAATATAAAATATCATAAATTTGAAATATTGTTACTAGAACTATATCTCTTGATAAGAGATATAGTTAAAAAAAGATATTTATCAAGCGATAAATATCTTATATTGTATTACATAATATGTATTGATAATCGGGTAATATATCTTTTATATTTCTTTTAGTATATTTTCGTTTAGTAAAAAATCAAAAATATGAATCATTTTATATCCATTTTCTAATCTTATTAATGGATTGTTATCCATAGTGATGATTATCTTTTTATATCCATCATCAAGACCTTTAAATGCCGACAATTCTCTTTTTTTAGTTTCTTGATTTTCTATCGATAAAGACACTTGAATATAATATAAATCATTGTATGTTCTTGCAATAAAATCAATCTCTTGGGAATCGTTTTTACCTATATCAACAATATAATTTCTTCTGATAAGTTCTAGATAAACTATATTTTCTAAAATATGTGTCATCTCAACTTGACGGAAATTAATTTTTTCATTACGTAATCCCATATCGCATACGTAATATTTATTTAATGTCTTTAAATACTCTTTCCCTTTTATATCATATCTAGATGCTTTATAAAAAAGAAATCCATCACATATGTGTTTTAAGTAATTTGTTATAGTCTCATTATCAACAGTTTTAAAATTATTTGACTTTAATGTATTAGCAATCTTATTAGGCGAAACAACTCCACCTATTTGTGAACATAACAATTCTAATAATGAATCAAATAAAGCTTCATTTCTGATTTTATTTCTTTCAATTATATCCTTAAAACCAATTGTTTCATTAATCATTTTAAGATATTCAATTTTTTCGTAGTCCTTTTCTAATGTAGATATGTACGGCATGCCTCCATATAACACATAATCATTAAATGCTGCTTGCTTGTCTCCTTTAATATTATCGTAATATTCTTTAAAAGATAACGGAAACACTTTAATTTCAATTCCCCTTCCACGAAGTTTGGTATTAATATCACTAGATAAAAGTTTAGAATTTGAGCCTGTTATATATAAATCAGAATTAAAATCAGTTTTTAAACCATTTACTACATCTTCAAAATCCTCAACCATTTGTATTTCATCTATAAAAATGTAATATTTTTCATTATCTATAATCTTATTTTCAATATAATTATATAAGTTATCTGAATTTCTTAAATATTCATTCTTTTTAGATTCAAGATTAATCAAAATAATATGTTCTTTATCAACACCACTTTCCACCAAATAATTATAATAAATATTAAATAACAAATATGATTTTCCACATCTTCTAATGCCTGTTATAATTTTGATAATGTCTTTATCTTTATAACTAATTAACTTTTGTAATAATGAATCTCTTTTAATCATACTATCATCTCCTACAACGATTATAACCGCAAAACTTTTTATTGTCAATATTTTTGCGGTTAGATGGCGGTGTTGTTTTTAAAAAAAGATATTTATCAAGCGACAAATATCTTATATTGTATTACATAATATGTATTGATAATCAGGTAATATATCTTCTATATTTTTCTTATCAATTGATTTAACATTTAATATATATATAGTAGGACCACTTCCACTAATATGTGGATTATAACTTAATGATTTAATTTTATTAAATGAATCATTTAATTCATTAGATAATTTAAGTGATACATTTTCTAAATCATTAAATATCAATTCATCTACTCTATCAACGTTTTTATCTTTAATAGAATCTAACAAATTATTAATATCTTGTTCTTTAGATACACCATTCCAACTATAATTTTGATAAACATCTTTAGTTGATAAACCAAATGAAGGTTTAATAAGTAAAACTGATACACCACTAAAATCTAAGTCAAGTGGGTTAATAATTTCTCCACGTCCCGTACATAATGATATTTTATTATATAAGAAAAATGGCACATCTGATCCTAACTGTCCTGCAAGAATTGCTAGTTCTTCTACTTTAGCGTTAATTTCAAATAATCTATTTAATCCTCTTAGTACCGCTGCAGCATCACTAGAACCTCCAGCTAATCCTGCCATTATAGGAATATTCTTGTTTAAAATAATATGAACTCCTTCAGTTATATTATATTTTTTAAAGAATAAATCTACGGCTTTTAAACAAATATTATCCTCTATATCAGCTTCAGTATCTATTGTAATATTATTAGCTTTTTCAAAAAAAAGCTCATCATAAATATTAAGAGGAATCATAATATTATTTACTTGGTGAAAATTATTTACTTTTCCTTTTACCTCTAATGCTAAATTAATTTTAGCATATGCCTTTTCATAAATCATAATATTCTCCTAACTTAACAATAATCTCATTTTACCATAAGACTCTATTCCGCCAATACTACCTTTTTCCATTTTGGAAAATGAATATATATCATCTATATCTATTATTTGATTAAATGGCGTAATTGATGCCATTATCGCAACAATTGCCGGATCAAAAGCTTCAATATTCTTTCTATCAAAACTAGAAGAATAATTCGCCCCCGCAGCTATTAATGCCTCAGCATTGGAACCACAAGCTCCAGCATAAATGAATATATCATCTAGACTATAATAAATTCTTATTTGATTAATGGTTTTAATAAAATTAAGGGTATTCTTATAATTATTTAAATCATATAATCCTTTACGATTATAAGAATCATGTCCTGTTATAACTATTATATTTGGTTTTATCTTTTTTATGTATTCAACTACATAATCTTTCATTTTATCTTCATCTAATAAAACACCATAAGCATATATGCCTAAAGCTTTATATAGATTTAAACATTTAGTTAAATAAAAAGCGTCGCTATCAAGATGTAAAATTTTACCAGTTATATGACCTATTCTTTTTTGATAAGATGTAATGATATTATGTTCAAATTCAGCATTAGTTTGTTTATATCTATCTAATACATTATCTTCAATCTTAACTAAATCTGAAATATCACTATCGGCTATTAACCTAACATATAAACCACTTAGATACGCGATACGCCCATTTATTCTTTTTATTATAAATATTATATCTGTATTGTAAGATAATCTTCCTACAATATCTCCTTCTTTTAACAAGCATTATCACCAATATAAGGTATGTTACTTACGGTAGTTTTGTGTAATATAATCGCTTATTAAAATGAAATCTTTTATATCTAATGCTTCTGATCTAATAGAAGGATTGATATTTAAATCTTGTAATAACTTATTAACAAAATCCTTTGGATATTCCATTGATAAGTTATTATATAATGTTTTTCTTCTTTGAGTAAAACATACTCTTATTACTTTATTAAATGTTTCTTCATCCAATGCTTGATATGGTTTAGTTTCATGAATATCAAGTCTTACTACCGCACTATCAACATTAGGTGCAGGAATAAATACTGTACGTGGAACATTTAATACTTTCTTAGCAACAGCTTTGTAGGCAATAACAACACTTAAAGCATTGTAATCTTTTGTCTTTGGTTTACCACAAATACGATCAGCCATTTCTAATTGCATCATCATAACATAACGACTAATTCTAGTTTCTTTTGATAATAAACCTAAAATAATTGGTGTAGTAATATAATAAGGAAGATTAGCTACAACATATACATTTTCATAATCCTTTAAATATTGATCAATATCAGCATTTACATCAGCCTTTAAAATATCTTGATTAATAACTTTATAATTATCATATTGTTTTAGATTTTCTTTTAATAATGGTAAAAGATCAGTATCTATTTCATAAGCTAATACAAAACCTGCTTGTTCACAAAGGTGTTCAGTTAAAGCGCCTAAACCTGGACCTATTTCAATAACAGCATCACGCTTAGTAACTTCTGAAGCATTAACTATGCCAGAAAGTATATTTTGGTCAGTTAAGAAGTTTTGACCGAACTTCTTCTTTGCCTGTAAATTATTATCTTTTAAGGTTTTGTGTACAAATCCTACATTTCCAATTTTTGGCATAATTCTTTTAACTCCTCTAAACTAATTTGGATAAGATTTAATCTTTTAAGGAATGTCTTTGCGTTTGGCATACCAATATTAAGATGTTCACTAATCTTATCACGCATAATCTTACTATTAGGAAAACCATTTAATCCTAATGCGTATAAATCACCCATAGTGATTGTTTCATTTAATTCATTATAAGTATAGACATTTTCTAATGATGCTTTAATTATTTCAGCATCTGCATGTTCTATTCCTACTTTTTTTCTATTCTTACTAATAGCGTCTTTCTTTCTTAAAAATGCTTGTTTAGCATTTGGAACTACATCTGTAATTCTTTTACGAATGGCTTCTCCCGGAGAATCAGGATCAGTAAAAATAATAATTTCATTATTAATACTAAGTGTTTTAATTAAATCAATAGTTTTATCACTAATCTCTCTACCATTAGTAATAACAATATTTGCATCAGGATAAACACTCTTTATTTTCATTTCATCATGAATACCTTCAACAATAATAACACTATTCATCTAACTCACCACTATAATATAATCTTTCGATCTTTTTATAACTAGATGAAGTTAAACCATTAATAACATTTGAATATTGTTCAATATCACGAATTTCTCCACTAGGTAAAATAATCTTAATAATCTTGTTTTCTTTATTTTCTCCACTTAAATACGCAACAGCTGAAACAGATATTTGATAACATAAATACTTACCATATTCATTATTCATAGCATTTTGTTTTATTCTATTAACTCTATCCATGTTTGGTTCATTAGCTAAATCAATGTATTTAAATAATTGGCGATTATTAAAGCGATTAGCTAACATATACAAAATAGGATCACTTGATTTAGTTAATTGTTTAATAAAACCATTAACATACGCATCATCAAGTTCAATATAAGAATCAACATCATTATTATTTTTAACAACATTAATAAATGAATCAATGTTCGCATCAATTTCTACATTATTATTTACTAAATCTTTAATTCTTTCGTATATACTTTCTAATAACAATTCATATGAACGTGATACTGGATGATAATATACTTGGAAATACATATGATATCTACTCATTAAATATGATTCAATAGAATGAACTCCACTAGCTCTACATAATACATTACCATCAACAATCTTCATACTTCTTAAAATACGATTCATATCAATAGTACCATATGTAGCACCTGTAAAGTATGCATCTCTTGATAAGAAATCCATTCTATCAACATCTAATTGACTTGATACAAATGTTTCAATTAAAGGATATTTACCACCATGACTAATAACAGAAGCAACATCTAAAGCAAGACCATCGTATAAAGATAATATTTTATTTACATCCGTATTCTTGTTTAAAATAATCTTTACTGTCATTTCTTCATGTGATGTTGAAAGTACATTTTCAAAGGCATGAGAATATGGACCATGACCAACATCATGAAGTAATGCCGCACATAAAAATACAATTCTTTCGTATTCAGTAAGTACTTCAATTCCTTCAACGTTTCTTAATACTAAATTTGCCATATGGTACGCCCCTAAGGCGTGAGTAAAACGAGAATGTTCAGCGGTTTGGAAAACCATTGATACACCACTTAATTGACGAATTCTTCTTAATCTTTGAAGTTCTTTAGAATCGATTAAATCTGATATTAATTTGTAATCAACTTCTATATAACCATATAGAGGATCTCTAAATACTTTAGTTCTTTCTAATCTTTCAAATTTCATTATTCTAATGTAATATCTAAATCAGTAACAATTGTGTTATATAAATCATTAAAATATTCATTTGGTTCAACATAATTAGGACAAATAAGTTTGTTTCCTTCTATATAAAAACCACCATAATAAATATTAGAACCTTGGATATTAAAATCTACTAATTTAGATAAAGCCTCCTCATCATAATCTAAAAATATTTCAAAACCAATAAATCTTTTACATTTTTCTAATGACTTTTCTGTTGGTAAATTAGATTCATCATTTGGTTCAAAATATTTAACTTTATCCTTTATTAAAACTATTTTATAAGCATTAACACCTACAACTTTAATAAAACTTAATCCATAAGGAACATCTCTTTTTTTATAGCCCTTACTTTTAATTGTTGATTCAATATCAGCATTAGTTAAAGTAAATTCTTTTGTTGTGTAATTAACCTTTTTAGGTTTGTATCTAAATGTTCTAGTAGAAACAACTTGAATAGCAACTGTCATATAAATAAAAATAATAGCTAATAATACAATCACAACAGTTGTCCAAGGGGCTTCTAAATGTGTAACACCAATAATTAACCCAATAGCGGCTAAAAGGCATACTGCAATACTAATCCATAAATATCTTGTTTTAATCTTACTTATCATATAAATCACCTAATCTTTTTTTGGATCAAAAGCGCCTAAATCAAAATAAACAGCTTCACAGAAATTTTTATAAAGCTTATAGAATTTAGGAACAGGTCTAAAGAATTCTAATCTAACATCTTTACCATTAAAAACTAACACATGATTAAATTCAGTTTGAGTATTAACTGGAACTTCTTTTGCAATTTTTAATGTTTCATCATTTTTATGCTTAAAAACAATAATGTTAACTAAAGAATTATGTTCATTATCTTCTAACTTTTCTTTAACCAAGTTACTGATAGCTTCATATTTAACAGTTGTCTTATCAAAACCTGTTTCATCATCAACAAGTGTAAATAAGAATAAAGTTCCTTTAAATACTCTACCATAAACAGATTTAAAATCGTCCTTATGTATTAATGTGTTATCAGCGTATACTAACGCGTTATTTAATGAATTATATTGTTTAGTTTCATAATAACCTAAACAATCTAATACTTCTTTTTCTTTTTTCTTAAAAAATTTAAACATTTTAATCAACTCTTTTCTATTTAACAATTATACTAGTTTTTTAACAATTTGTCTACTTAACAATAATTTAAATAATTATTGTTCTTATTATAGAAAAGAAAAATGAGCGTAGGCTCATTTAACTAAAAATATAAGATGCATACTTTTTAAGTAATGTTACTTTATCAAAATCGGATAATTTCTTAATCTTTTTAATATCTTTATGATAATTTATTTTCATATCCAATAAAGATTTAATAATTACTTTTTCATAGTATTTTTCAGGTATTAATTTTAAACAAATTAATGAACATTTATAATTAACTCTTATGTCATTGAAATAAAGTCTAGACATATAAATTAAATAATCAACATCAAATTCTAATCCTTCTATCTTTGATAAATCAACAATGTCTACTAAATGACCAACTTCTATATATTTATAAGTCGGTTGAGTACCTGCTGCCACCAAATTAGCAATATAGTTGTTGATTTTTGATAATAAAACCATATATTCATAATCTAATTTATAAAAGCTTTTACCATTAATTTTCTTTTCTTCTAACTCTATAGCTTTATCTAAGTACTCTATTCCGTTTTTAAAAACCTATAAAACTATATAAAACTATAGTTTTTTGTTTTATTCCTTATTCATCGAGCCATGATTAAATCAAGTGGTATGTACTCTCCTAAGGCGTTAATTCCGTGCAAACGTACACGTATTTATAGGTTATTTCTTACCTTTCTCTTTTTTTATTTATAATTAGCTAAATTAATTGCAGCATTTAAATCTCTATCTATTGTTAAGCCACAATAATCACATTTATATACTCTATCTTTAAGTTTCATTTCTTTTACATAACCACATTTATTACACATCTTAGTTGACGGATAATATTTATCTGCTATAACCATATTCACATTATATCTTCTAATTCTATTTGTAAGTAACATCCTAAATTTTCTTAAGCTTGCCTCTACTATATTTTTAGAGGCTTGTTTTTCTATATAAGTCATTTCTTTTCTTAATTCTCTACTTGCCATTTTACTAACATATAAGTCCTCTAAAACTATTGTTTTTGGAGGTTGTAACAATATATCAGTAATGATTTTGTTATGACAATCATCTCTAATATTCATTAATCTTTTGTCAAGCTTTCTTATTAATGACTTATTCTTTTTATAGTTGTTTGAAATTATAGATTTTGTTGTATCTTTAGGATTAGCTTTTAAATACTTTCTTGATAGAGCTCTTTGTAATCTTTTCTTTCTGTTTTTAATTTTTCTGTATGTTTTTGTTTTTGTCGCTTGTTTATAAACTATTGATTCAGAAGTAACAATACTTGCATTATTTAAATCTATTCCGATTACTCTTTCATCAGATTTAACAATGTTTTTAATTGGTGCATTTTCATCTGATACACTAACTGTTACATAGAAATTAGAACCATCATAAGATATTCTAGGATTATAGTAACTAACACCTAAAGGTATTCTATCTTTTTCAGCCAATTTAACCCAGTTCATTACTTGTCTATTAGCTTTTTGATTATTAGCTATTTTTTCTAATCTTACTTTATTGTTTGTAAATTCAATTTTATATGGATCTACATAAAAAGATTTTTTTCTATCTTTATATAATTTTCTATTTGGATATTTACTTAATTTCCGCAAATATCTAACAAAAGAATTATAAGTATCTTTAACTGTTTGTTTTAAAGCATCATTACTTATATCATAAAATAAAGTATCTAAATGATTTTTTATCATTTCTTTTTTAGTCATATTTTTTTTTTAAAATAGCTTCATCATCTTTTTGTTTTTTTATATTAGTAAACCATTTTCTAACATCAGAACAAGTTGGTAATGGTTTATTATTTTTAATAAATGAATCTAAATAATCAAAGATAATATTTTGACATTCTATACATTTATTTAAAGTACGTAGAATTTTTGTTCTTTGCTTATTATTTGGGTGTATCATAACCTTAAAAGTATACATAAATTCCACCTACCCTTCTACATATATTATATCATAAAAGGGCGATAAAATCAATTTATTTATATAGTTTTGTAGTTTTAGAAAATATTTACAATTATCTAAATTAACTATTTGTTTCCTGTATTTTTTGAGAAAAATCTTCTAAAATTTGTTTAGTCTTACTTTTTCTTTTTCCTTGAATTTTACATGAAAATACCGTTATTATTTGAACTAAATCTTCAACTAATTCTTCATCTTGTGTTTTATCTAACTTGTCCAATACTTCAATTTTAACATTATTAAGATTTGCAAAATGTTCAACAAGTTCAAAACCAAATCGAAGCAATCTATCTTTATATAAAACAACGATTAAATCAACTTCTTTTCTATTTATTTTTTCAATTAACTTTAACAATCCTGGTTTATTGTAATTAATGCCAGAACCGATATCTGTAATAATATCAAAGTTGTCATATTTATTTGATAAGTATTCTTTAAGATTATTAACTTGTCTTTCTAAATCATCAGTTTGTTTTTTACTTGATACTCTAGCGTAACCAACCACATTTAAATTCTTTTTTGTTTTTCTTTCTTGTGTGTAAGATAGAATTGATTCTTCAGAGTAATATCTATAACCATTGCTTTTTACATATGAAGGTTTTAATTTTCCTTCTTTATCCCAATTCCTTAATGTTTGTGCAGTTACTCCAAGTATTTGTGTAAC
>JBGVFV010000058.1:0-44827 GCA_045121295.1 Candidatus Pelethenecus sp. | reverse complement strand
CTATTGGACATATACTAGAAACTATAGACAAATTAATCACCAATAGAAGTATACCAAAAACGAAGTTAAAAAAATAGAGGGCATTATGCCCTCGTGAAGAATAAATCAAATTTATTAATTTGTTTATTCTATTTTATTATTATATTGTAGTAAAAGAAAAAGGGCTTTAATAAGCCCTTAATCGTTAAATTATTTTACGTTGTATGGTCTAGCCCAATTCATATCATCAGCATACCATGAAATGAAGTCATCTTTAACATCGTAAGATTGAGAACTTCTTTCTAAGTAACCTTTATAGTTAGCATAGTAAGTAGCTAATGGAGCATATTCAACAACTGCATTTAAATCTTTGTATAATAAGAAGTTTTGGAAGCCAGTTGATAAGTATCTAGAAATAGAATCATTGAACATAGCTTTTAATACTTCTTCAACATCAGAATCTAAAGTAGAAGTAGCACCAGTTTGTTTTTGTACATAGAATACAAATAATTGGTTAATGTTTGCTTTTGTTGTTTCAGTGTTGTATGTGTTTTCAACGATTACATAGATGTTATCATCAGTATTATTAGCTTCTTTTTCGTTAATTAATACTTCGATATCTTTTTGGTAACCATTTGTATCATCTTTTTCTAAGCTTTCAGTTTTTTCAGCTTCTTCATAATCATTAACAACGATCATATGGTAACCGAATTCAGTAGCACATAAATCTTCAAATACAGCTGGAGCTTTATCTAAAGAAGTAGTGAATACTAATTTTGGTTCGTCATCTTCAATCTTAATATCGTTTTCTACAACAACTTTGTATAATTCACGAACATAATCAGCGAAATTTTTAACATAGTTAGTTACGTTACTTTGAGTAGTGTCACCACTGCTTGATAATGATTCAACTTTTAATAAGAAGTTGTATTGTTTGTAATCAGCCCATGTTTTAGTAGAATCGCTATATAATTTTTCGTTCTTTGAGTAAGCTTCAACAATATAATTTAAGATTTCCATTAAGTCATTTGACTTAGTTAATTCTTCACAGTTGGCTTCAGCATAGATTGCGTTTGCTAATGAAACTAATGCAGCTTCATAAGCAGCTTTTTCTTCAGCTGAGAAGTATTTAGTGAATTCTTTTGGATCATCTGGAGTACCATCACCATTATCATCTAAGTAAATTAATACGTGATCGATGTTAATAGAGAAGATATCATTATATTTAGTGTTACCAGTAGCTAAAATGTTATTTAAAGCATTTAAAGCGTCATAGTTAACTTTATGATCTTCTGTAGCCCATTCATCGAATAATGAATCTGATAAATAGCTTGATAATGCACTTTGAGCAACTTTATTTCTTACAACTAATTCTTGTGTAGCATAACCATAGTTTGCAACTAAGAATGTTTCTAAACCGATCGCTTTTGGATAAGCAGTATTTTCATCTTTATTAAATGTTTTAATTGATGTTTCAACTTCTTTTTCGATAGCTTCGATACTATCTTCAGTTAAGAATAAATCTTTTAAATTATATGCAAATTCAGCAGCTAAAGAGTTGTAAATAGTTTGAACACCTGAAGCTAAAGCTTGTTCAGCATAGAAATCATTAACTGAATAAGTATAAGTGTTTTCGTTATAAACTAATTTATAGATATTAGCGTTATCGAAAACTTTCTTATCAATTAATTCATAGTAATCAGCATAAGATGCTTCAAATTTCATTTCGAATAATGGATCATAAATTTCAATTTCTGCAGCATCAATTCTATCTTGAATAATAGTAGTAGTATAAGCAGATACTTTAGTTTCTACTAATTTTTCTTTGATTGCAGCATAAACTTCATTGTATGCTTGAGCATTTTCTTTTAATGTTTCCCATTCAACATAACCATCTTCATCAACTTTAGAAATACTATATTTATCGTTAATAGAGAAAGTTGTTTCACCACGATATACCATTAAGTATTTATTGTTTTTGTTAAATGGTTTAGTTAAATATTCACCATCATTTTCTAAAGTAGTAGTAATAACAGATTGAATAGAAGAAGAAATTTCATTTAATTGGTTTTCATCTTCGTTAACTTCAAATACAGTTTGAGTTTTTGATTTACCATAATCCTTAAAAGGAGTAGTAGAATCAATTTCAACTCTATAATTATAATAATTATTATATAAAGCGATATAGAAAGCTAATGCATTAGCATCAGTTAATTCACCAACTTGAGCAGTAGTATCAGCGATTGCTTTTCTTGCTTCAGTTAATGTGTTGAATTGAACTACGATAGCTTGGTATGTACCATATTTTTTATTGTTATTATTATAATATGCTTCAATATCGTCTTCATCAATATAGTTAGTGTTGTCAACTAATTTACCTTCGCTGTTTTCGATTTCTTCTAAATCAACGATAGTATTTAATTTAGCTTTTGCAGCTTTATTAACAGCAATTGAAGTAATGTGTTTGTTAACGATTGCTTCTGGGATTGCGTTGAATTTGATTTCATCTTCAACAGCAACGAAATTTAAACAATCATTTTTAGTAATAGTAATACCTTCATTATTGCATTTGTCGATATATTTAGCGATTGCTGAGTTCTTTTCATCATCTGTTAATTCATTAATTTGTTCAACATCTTTTGTACCATAGATTTCAGCAGCGTAAATATCGAATAATTCACGTTCAGAATCTGTAATTTGGCTATCATCTAATTTGATTTCAGCTTTTACTTCAACGATTTCTGATGCGAATAAGTTTGATTTAATACTATTTAAAACTGTGTTGAATCCTTGATTTCTTAATTGAGAATAGAATACATCAGCAGTTAATGTGTTTTCACCAGATTTAGCGATAATAGTAGAACTATTGATATCTCCCATAGGAGTAACTGTATTTCTTTTTGTATTATCACAAGAAGCTAATGAAACAGCGAATAAGAAAGTTGATACGATTATAAATAATCTTTTAATTTTTCTCATTATTTTTCATCTCCTTCTGATAATAATATTTCTTTAACGATTTCTTGAACTTTTGTCCACCAGTTATTGTAAGTTTCTAAAGTTCCAGTTGTATCTTCTTCAAAATACATATCTAAATAACCATCAGCAGTATCATGGTTGATTCTAATGATTTCATTGAATCTAGCATTAGCATCTGCATTACCAAAATCAATAGCACCAGCTTTATTTACAATATAGTAAATTAAGATATCTCTTTGTGTTTCGTTAGAAGTATATCTAGTTAATACAGGTGAAATGAAGTTAGTTAAAGATGTAGAAATTTGAGATGCTGATAAGTTAGAAGTAGATGATGTAACATATTCTAATACATATAAACGGATTTGATCGATTGTTAAATCATCATTTTCGTTATATACATTTTTAATATTTACATATTCTTCATTGTAGTATACATCAACAGATTCAAATACACCCATTTTATCATCAGCTGCAGTGAATTTAGCACTTGTAGTGAAATCAGCAGAAGTGATTAATAATAAGTTGTATCCATCTTCAGTAACTAAAATATCTTCTTTAGAAGTTAATTCTTCTAAATATTCAGTAGGAATAGTTTTATTTACATGATAGTTTTCAGAATGGTAAATATCATATAATCTTTGTTTTAAATCGAAATCGATATCTGTTACGCTATTTGTAGCAGATACTTCTTCTAAAGCAACATTTAAACCAGCTTTTCTATATTTAGCCCATTGGTTTTCTGGAGCAATTGGATTATCTTCGTAGATTGCTCTTGCAGAAGTATTAATTTCGCTAACTAAGTTAGTTAATGCAGTTGCATGTGAACCAGTAATTTTTGAAACTTCATCTAATACAGCTAACACTAATTCTTGTGCTAAAACTTTTTGATTATCGTTCCAAGTGCTAACATCATCGTGGTTGTTGTCATCGTTAGCGTCAACATAAACAACTAAACGTTGACCACCGATTGAGAAATAATTATTGTAAATTTCGTCTGAATAATCTTTAAAGAATTTTAATAATGTTTCTGAATTGTAGTTAGTTAAAATTGATGCACTTGCTGCGTTCACACGGTAGAAGTTGTCGATGATTTCATCAACATTTGCAGTGTGGAAGTAAAGCATCATGAAATTATATTTACCAATAGAAGAAGGATATCCGTTTGATGAATAATAGTTATTTGTGAATGCAATTAATAAATATTTTAAATTGTCTTCGAAAACTTCGATGTCTTCAGCTGTATCTTCCCAAGCTTTAGAATCTTTAACAACTTTCTTGCTTAAAATGTCGATTGCAGTAGTAACACCATATTTAACTTCTAAAGTGTTATATAAACCACCACTTAAAGCGTTAGTATCTTCTAAGTCTTCAACAATGTTAACATGATATTTAGTATCATTGTATTCAATTACAGCAGCTACATTTTTGTTAGGAGCTTTACCGTAAGTTTTTGAATAACCTTCAGCGTCAATTGAATATGTAATTTCAATTGCTTCATCATAAATTTTAACTTTGATATCTTCTTTAGCTTTATCTAAAGCTTCAGTAATTAATGTTTCAGTGATTTTATCACGTTTTAATTCAGTTTCGATTCTAGCATTTAATGCTTCATCACCAGCAATAATATCGTATAATTCATCATCTGTAGTATCTACTGTATAAACATCTTCATATTCATCAGCACCTTCAGATAATTTGAATGCGATCCATTGACCATCATTGTAGCTTTGAGAAGAAGTAGAGTAACAAATCTTATCTTCATCAGCCTTACCTTCTTTTGGTAATGTTAATGTTTCATATAAATAAGTATTGAAAGAAGCAGCGATTGTGTCGATATCTTTTCTAGTGTAGATTGTATCAACAACTAATTCATCATCTGATTTGTTGTCAGCTAATGTTTTAGCAATTTTAGCGATTTCTGCTTTTTCTTTTTCATCTGAGTCGATTGCTAAACCGTTTTTGTTTTTGATTGATTCAGTGATACCTCTTAAATCAACACTTTCAAAATAACTAGCATAACTATCATCGTAGATCATATCTCTATAACCACCATATAAATAGTTATACATTTGAATGTAGATTTCTAAAATATCTAATGTTAATAAATCTTGTTTAACAGTTTTGATATCAGATGTTGTTAATTCATCATAATAATCACAATATTCAGAATAGCTCATATTTTCAGAAGGGATATAAACTAATCTACTGTTGTATTCGATTAAACCGAATGAACGTAATGTATCTTTAAATTCGTTTTCAGAAGAGAAACGGATTAAGATAACATTTAAATCACCTTGGTTAGTGAATTTACTTTTGAATTTACCTGTAAAGTCGCTCTTTGTGAAGAAACCGATATCATCTTCATCTTCAGTATCTCTTTCTTCATAAGCTTCTTCGATTTGTTCATCTAAATGAACATAAGCTAATAATTCTTTAGCTAAAGAAACATAGTAAATATTTTTGAATGTTTTAGCTAATGTCATGTATTCTTCATCTTCACAAATTGATTTGATTGATTTGTTGTTGATAGAAGTTACATTATAGTTAGAAAACATTTCATCAGAATAAGTGTTTAATAACTTAATTTTGTCATAATGTTTAACGTCTGCGATATCTTCATTTAATTCATCTAATGTTTTAGTTGAGAATGCAAAGTTATAAACATCTTGGATAACATATGCTGTTAAGCGTTCAGTGTACTTAGAAACTAATGAATTATATTCTGCTTCATCAGCAAATAATTCTTTTTCTTCAGCACTTAAAGTTGAATAAGTCTTATCCATAACCAATTCAATCTTGTTGAAATGTTCATTGATAATAACATCATTAAATTTAGATGTTAATTCATCAGCGGCATTCCATTTTAATTCGTTCCAAAGCTCACCTTTTGTAACTGTGTAGTTACCAGCTTTGGTGTAGATATCATCAACTTGTAAATTACCAGCTAAATTGCCAGCTGTTCTACATGAAGTTAATGATAATAGGAACACAAAGAAAGATACGACTAATAAAATTCTTCGTGTCTTTAAATTCCATTTTTTCATCATACTAAGTTAACTCCTTCTATAAATAATTTAAACCATAGCACATTATATGATACCATTTTTATTTGCAAAATGCAATAAATAATTTCATAATTAAAATATATTTTAAATCAAAACTAGGCTTTTAGTCTAAAAGGTGGTTATATTATTACATAATATAGTAGTAGAAAGGAAAGGAGGTGCAACTTTATGGCAAATTGTGGAACAGGTGAATATGGTTATGCGTTGGTTTTAGTTTTATTCATTTTGTTAGTCATTATAGGGGCAGCTTGGCTTGCATAAGCTTCCTTTAAATATATAATTTTAGCCGATTATTCGGCTTTTTATTTTCTTTAACGCTTAATTGTGATATAATTTTAATGTTGTAATAATGAAAGGTGATTTTATGAGAGTAAAAGTGTTGGCAAGTGGTTCTACAGGAAATTGTACTTATGTAGAAACAACTAATCATAAAATATTAATAGATGTAGGCATCAGCAAAAAGAACATTGAACAAGCTTTAGCTGAAGTAGATGTTAATTTTGATGAAATTAATGTCTTGTTAATTACTCATGAGCATGATGACCATATTAAGTCATTAGGGGCTGTGCTTAGAAAAAGTGAAATCACATGTTTTATGACTGTTGGAACTTTTAATGCTATTATGACAGGGAAGAATGAAGCTCTTAAATCTATTTTGAGTACGAAGGTAGAATCTGGCTATATTATATTATTAAATAGGTTGGAAAAAAGTATCAACTATCCTGACATTTTGCTTGATGAAACTATAATAAATGTGCTTCCTACATTCCATGATGCTGCAGAATCGGTAGGATATAAAATAGTTTGTGGTGAACAAAGTGTTGTTTATATTACTGATACTGGATACGTTCATACTTCGCTTTATGATAGAATATGTAATTCAGATTGTTATGTATTAGAATTTAATCATGATCCACAAGTGTTGATGGCGTCTAGTAGACCATTAAATTTAAAGCGTAGAATATTATCAGATCATGGGCATTTATCTAATGAAGATGCATTTATTACACTTACTAAAGTAATGGGTGAGAAAACAAAAATAGTTTTTTATGCACATATTTCACAAGAATGTAATTTAGTAGAAATAATAGAGCTTACTCGTAAAAAAGTAATGAATAGTTTGGGGATTGATGATACATCTATCAAATATGTTCCTACTTCATTTAGTTCAACTGAGGTGTTTGAAATATGAAAATAACAGTTTTAAGTGTTGGAAATATTAAAGAAAAATATTTGAAGGATGCAATTGAAGAATATAGTAAGAGAATTAGTAAATATTCTAAGATAGAATTTATTAAGATAAATGATGAACCAATAAATGAAAATCCATCAGATAAAGAAATTGAGATAGTTAAAAATAAAGAAGCGGAAAAATTGTTAAAAGTTTTACCCGTAAATAGTTATAAAATAGCTCTTAATTTAAAGGGCGAAATGCTTGATAGCCCAGGGCTAGCTAAAAAAATAAATCAGGTATTTGCATACCATAATTCGCATATAGTTTTCATTATTGGTGGTTCTTTAGGGTTAGGTGATGAACTTTTAAAGAAAATGGATTATCATTTATGTTTTTCAAAAATGACTTTTCCACATCAATTAATGCAAGTTATATTGTTAGAACAAGTTTATAGATCTTTTAAGATAAATAATAATGAAACATATCATAAGTAGGAGATGATTTTATGCGTTTATTTGATACAAGTAAATACGTAGAGCCGGATAAAGTTGAAGGTGAAATACCAAAGTTTAAGAAGGTTGCCAAGGATGTAATGAAAATTGTTTGGCCTTCAATGTTAGAAGGTTTTTTAGTAGCGTTAGTAACTATGTTTGATGGTATTCAAGTTTCAAGTATAGGTAATAATGCTAACTCTGCAGTAACTATAACAAAACAACCAATTTTCTTGATGATATCGTTTATTGTGGCAATAAATATTGCTTTAACCGCTATAGTTTCTAGACGATATGGCGAAAATAATCAAGAAGCCGTCAATAAAACAATGTATCAAGGTATTAAGATATCATTTATTGTTGCTGTAATATTATCAGTTATAGTTTGTGTTTTTGCGAAACCATTCTGTAAATTAATGGGTGCAACAGCCAATACAATTGATTATGCTACAACATATTTGACGATAATTTCTGCAGGTTTTGTTTTTAATGCTTTAAGACTTACAATTAATGCTTGTCAACGTGGAATTGGTAAGACTAAAATATCGATGTATACTAATTTAGTTGCCAATATTGTTAATGTATGTTTGAATTTTGTGTTAATTAATGGTCATTTAGGTATGCCTAAGATGGGAATTGCAGGTGCTGCAGTAGCTACAGTTATTGGTAATGCAGTAGCGTTTATAATTTCATTTATTACTATATTAAGTCCTAAGGGATATCTTAAATTAAATATGAAAGAATTTATGAAATTTGATACTGAAACATTACGTAATATTGGACAAATTCTTCCATCTACATTAATGGATCAATTATTAATTCGTTTTGGGTTTATCATTTTTGCGTTAATAGTTAATTATTTAGGTGATGATGCAACTTACGTTCATGGCGTATGTCAGGATATAAATTCACTTATGTTTACATTAGCTGATGGTTTTTCAATTGGGACGGCAGCTATTGTAGGACATAGGCTTGGAGAAAAACGTAAAGATCTAGCACTTGTTTATGCTAAAGTAAGTATGATAATTTCATTTGCTTGTGCTATATTAGTTAGTATATTTGTTGTATGTTGTAGAGGATTCTTAGTTGGTTTATATAAACCTGAAACTTTAGATAGAGAAAATTCTGCAAAATTAATTTTATTAATTGCTTCTGTTATGATGCTTCCACAAAATACTTCATGGGTTATGACAGGTATTTTAAGAGGAAGTGGAGATACAAAATTTACTGCATTAGTTTCGTTGATTTGTATTGTTTTTGTAAGACCAATTTCAGCAGTGGTTTTATGTTATCCATTAGGTTTAGGTGTAATTGGTGCTTGGATTGGTATGATATTTGATCAAGTAGTAAGACTTGTGATGAATACACATCGATTTAGACAGAAAAAATGGCTTCAAATTAAAGTTTAAAAATTATTGCTTGGGCAACATGCCCAAGCTTTTTGTTTTTAATTGACTAAAATGTTTAGGCGTGTTAAAATTAATATAATGAAAAGGACACTTATTTATAAGTGTAGATGGAGGATTTTTTATGGATAATATTAACAGCAAAGTAGTTGCAAAAGTAAAACACCCAGTAAAAATTATGCAATTTGGAGAAGGTAACTTCTTAAGAGCATTTGTTGACTGGATTGTTGATGAAATGAACAAAAAGGCTAACTTCAATGCAGGGGTAGTTGTTGTTCAACCAATGCCATTTGGTCGTTGTAAGGAATTACAAGAAGCAGATGGATTATACACATTATATTTACAAGGTCTTAACAATGGTGAAGTTGTTAAACAACATCAAGTTATTGACTGTTTAGAAGAATGTTTAAACCCATTCGAACAATATGATAGATATCTAGAATATGCTAAGAGTGAAGATTTAGAATATGTTGTTTCTAATACAACTGAAGCAGGTATTGCATTTGATCCAAATGATACTGATTTTTCTAAAACTCCTAATAGCTTCCCAGGTAAATTATTAGCTTTCTTAAAGGCTAGATATGATTATTTCAATGGAGATGCTTCAAAAGGTTTAGAAATTATTCCTTGTGAATTAATTGATCATAACGGTGATACACTAAAAGAAATCTTAGTTAAATTAGCTAATCATATTGGTATGGATGCTGATTTTATTAACTGGGTTGAAAATGCTAACCGTTATTACAATACATTAGTTGACCGTATTGTTCCAGGTTATCCAAGAGGAGAAGCTGAAGAATTATGGAAACAATTAGGTTATATTGATAATAATATGGTTGTTGGTGAAATTTTCCATTTATGGGTAATTGATGGCGAACATGTTAAAGAATTAGAAAAGAAATTACCAACTAAAGAAGCTGGTTTAAATGTTTTATTTGTTGAATCAATTAAACCATATAAAGAAAGAAAAGTTAAAATCTTAAACGGTTCTCATACTTGTTTAGTACCAGTATCTTATTTATCTGGAATTGATACAGTTAGAGAAACTATTGAAGATAAACAATTAAATAAATTTGTTTTAGATTTTATCTTTAATGAAGTTGTGCCAACTATCAATATTCCAAGAGAACAAATGGATTCTTATGCAAATAGTGTATTAGAAAGATATGGTAACCCATTCGTTCGCCATGAATTAATGAGTATTGCGTTAAACTCAGTTACTAAATATAAAACAAGAATTTTACCATCTGTTTTACAAAACTTAAATGATTTAAATCATTTCCCTGATCATGCATTATTCAGTTTAGCTTCATTAATTGTATTCTATCGTGGTGTACGTGGTGAAGAAACTATTAGACTTGCAGATGATCAATGGGCTTTAGATATGTTTAAAGAATTATGGGCTAATTTTGATGGTTCTAAAGAAGCTTGTCATAGAATTGCATCTCATGTATTAGGTCTTGAAAAACATTGGGAAGTTGATTTAACTAAGTTTGAAGGCGTATTAGATTATGTTAGTGAATGTATTTATGAAATCACATCTACATCTATGCGCGAAGCATTAGCTAAAATGGTTAAATAACAGGAGAAAAAATATGAATGATTACATTATTATTAATGATAATGACAATGTCTTAGTTGTACTTCGTCCTTTTGCTAAAGGTGAAGTAGTTAATGGCATTACATTATTAGATGATATCCCACAAGCACATAAAGTTGCTTTAGTGGATATTGAAGAAGGCCAAGATATTATCAAATATGGTAATCCTATTGGTCACGCTACAAAGGCTATTAAAAAAGGTGAACATGTCCATGTTCAAAACACTAAAACTAATTTAAGTGATGTATTTGATTATGAATATTCACCTAATCTAGCTGACGTTAAGACTATTGCTAAGGATAAAACTGTAGAAGTTTATGCACGTAAAAATGGAGAATTCGGTATTCGTAATGAATTATGGATTGTTCAATTAGTTGGATGTGTATCTGGTAATGCACATGCTATTATTAATAATTTTAAATCTAAATATGATACATCAAAGATTGATGGTGTGTTTACATTTAATCATCCATTTGGTTGTTCACAAATGGGTGGAGATCATGAAATGACTAGAACATATTTACATAATATGGTTAAACATCCAAATGCTGGTGGTGTATTAGTTTTAGGTTTAGGTTGTGAAAATAACCAAATGAAGGCTTTTATGGAAACTTTAGGAGAATATGATGAAACTAGAGTTAGAACTTTAGTTTGTCAAGAAGTTGAAGATGAAGTAGAAGTTGGTACTGAATTATTAAAAGAATTATATGATGAAATGTGTAATGATGTAAGAACTACACAACCAATTTCTGTTTTAAGAGTTGGTTTAAAATGCGGTGGTTCTGATGGTATGAGTGGTATTACTGCAAATCCATTATTAGGACGTTTTTCAGATTATATGGCATTAAACGGTGGTACAACTGTTATGGGTGAAGTGCCTGAAATGTTTGGTGCTGAACATTTATTAATGGCTCGTTCAAAAGATGAAGAAACATTTAACAAAGTAGTTGAATTAGTTAATAATTTTAAAATTTACTTCCAAGAACATGACCAAGTTATTTATGAAAACCCATCACCAGGTAACAAAAATGGTGGTATTACTACATTAGAAGATAAGTCTTTAGGTTGTACTCAAAAATCAGGTTCAACTGTAGTTCAAGATGTATTAAAAATGGGTGAAAGAGTTAAATGTAACGGTCTTAACCTTACATCAACTCCAGGAAATGATTTAGTTGCAGTTACATCATTAGCTTGTGCTGGTTGTCAAATGGTTTTATTTACAACTGGTAGAGGTACACCATTTGGTGGATTCGTTCCAACTATAAAGGTTGCAACTAATACTGCAATGGCTACTAAAAAATCTAATTGGATTGACTTTAATGCTGGTGCTTTAGTTGGTGAAAAATCAATGGATGAATTATTATCTGATTTTATTGATTTAATTGCTGATGTTGCTTCTGGTAAACAAACAAAGAATGAAATAAATAATTTCCGTGAAATTTCTATTTTCAAAGACGGAGTAATTTTATAAAAGAAAAGGAGAAAGAAAAAATGAAACAATTTATGGATCAAGACTTCTTACTTACTACTGAAACTGCTAAGAAGTTATATCATGAGCATGCTAAAAAGATGCCAATTATTGACTATCACTGTCACTTAATTCCACAACAAATTTATGAAGACAAGAAATTCCGTAACTTAGCTGATGCTTGGTTAGGACCTGGTGATCGTACTGGTGACCACTATAAGTGGCGTGCATTACGTGCTAGAGGTTATAATGAAGAATTAATCTCTGGTCCAGAAGATGATTATCAAAAATATTTCCAATTTGTTGAATCTATGCCATACTTTGTAGGTAACCCATTATATCACTGGTCTCACTTAGAAATGAGAAGATACTTTGATATTTATGAAATTATTAATGCTAAAAATGCTAAAACAATTTGGGAAGCAGCTAATGCAAAATTAGAAACTTTAACAGCTAGAGAAATGATGTATTTACATAATGTTGATACAGTATGTACTACAGATGATCCAGTTGACTCATTAGAATGGCATATTAAAATGAAGAACGATCCAACATTAAAAGTATCTGTTCGTCCTTCATTCCGTCCAGATAAAGCAATCAATGTTGAATTATCTTGGTTTGAATCTTGGGTTAATCAATTAGCAGGTGTTGTTGGTTATCCAATTAATGAATTATCTGACCTTTTAAAAGCATTAGAAGACAGAGTTGAATTCTTCAATGAAGTTGGTTGTAAAGTATCTGATCACGCTTTAGATGTTGTTCATTATGCTCCAGCTACTTATGAAGAAGCTAATGCTATTTTCCATAAAGGTATGAATCATGAAGCTATCTCTTCATTAGAAGAAGATAAATATAAAGGTTATATTTTAATGCATGTTGGTAGATTATATCATAAATATGGTTGGGTACAACAATATCATATTGGTGCATTACGTAATAACTCAAAATCAATGTTAGCAAAAATTGGACCAGATACTGGTTTTGACGCAATTGAAGATCAAAACTATATGGCTAAATTATCTGCATTAATGGGTGCATTAGATGGTGAAGGTGCATTACCTAAAACTATCCTTTACTGTTTAAATCCTCGTGATAATTATGCATTAACAGTATTATCTGGCTGTTTCCAAAAAGAAGGAGTAAAAGGTTATGTTCAAGTTGGTACTGCTTGGTGGTTCTTAGATCAACAAGATGGTATGAGACAAAACTTTGAAACTTTAATGCAAGTTGGTTTAATTGCTCAATCTGTAGGTATGTTAACAGATTCTAGAAGCTTCTTAGCTTACCCTCGTCATGAATACTATCGTCGTATTTTATGCCAAATGTTAGGTGAATTAGTTGAATCAGGTCAATACCCAGCTGAAGAAGTTGAAACATTAGGTCAAATCGTAGAAAACATTTGTTATAACAACGCAAAAGAATTCTTCGGTTTCTAATCAATTTTAATAAAAGTAAAGTGGTGAATTTTTAAATTTCACCACTTTTTATTTGTTAGGAAAGTGCGCTTTACGCACATTGCTTTTACAAGCCTCTAATTTTGATAAAGTATTTTTAATATGGCTCGATATAACCGAAATTGTTAGAAATATGAATGTACTCAAATTATGAGCATACTTAAAATAAAACGGTAATGTCAAAAATGAATTAGATATATCTATTAAGTAAATCATCCACATTTATAGACTCTAATTTTGATATATGGCTTATCTTTTTACCTATATCTTTAATAGAAGAACCGATATTGTATAATTCATCATCAATTATGATAAATCTATCGTGATAGTTATTGGTTCTAATTACATTAAGATTATGATTTGTTTGAAATAAAGTTATTTCTCTATTAGATAAAGGAGTATGAGGTGCTATATAAATGGTTATATCTATGTTGACATCACTTAACATTTCTAATACAGAATAATCTAGATAACTATCTATTATGACTACTCTTTTTTTAGCATTATTGAACAAATTTTTAATAAAAGAATAACCCTCAAACAATTCACCATTATAAAATATTTTATCTTTAAATAAATCGATAGAAACAAGATTATCTAATCTCATTTCTACATTAGATAATCTATCATTAATATAATTAATAGTATTATTCATTTGAACAAGATTATCACTATGAGCGATACATCTGGATTCTTTAATAGCGTAACCTTTCATTAAATATTGTTTAAGTATAGAATTAGCCCAACGTCTGAATAATATACCTCGTTTAGATTTTACTCTATAACCTACAGAAATTATCATTTCCAAATTATATAATTTTGTTTTATATTTTTTTCCATCATTTGCAGTTATCGAGGAATCCTCGACAACTGAATAATCTAGTTCGCCTTCGTTAAATATGTTTTTTATATGCAAGCTGATATTATCAATTGAAACATTAAATAATAAGGCCATTTGTTTTTGTGTTAACCATACAGTATATTCGTTAGGACTAACATTTACATCAAGGGTAAAATCTCCATCTTCAAATTTAATTAATTCATAATTTTTATCAATAATTTTAATTTCGTTATTATCATTCATTATTGGTTACCTCTCTTTTCTCAAAATTAAAAATCCCGTAAAGTTTCTATGCTTTACGGGAATGATTGTTATTAAGTTGGATATACAGTAATATCATAATTACCAACTCCTATTCTTAGAATAATTATATCAAAAATTCGAATATATTTCTATATTTTTATTATTTTCTCAAATAAATTACTTGAATCTTTTAAATGGTAATAGATATCTAGTTTCTTTTTTATATTCTTCAAATCCTGGTTTTCTTGATTGGCGTTTTTCAGCTAGTGGAATACTTGTTGATAAGAATAATATAGTATTTAATAATGGTCCTAATAATAACCACCATAACTCAAAATTCGTAACTACTACAGCAAATCCGATTCCCCACCACATTAATATTTCACCTAAATAGTTAGGATGACGAGAGTATTTCCATAGACCATTACGATTAAAAGTAGTAGTTCTGTTTTTGCGATATTTATGCATTTGAATATCAGCAATTCCTTGTAATGTTGCTGCAGAAATCGAAACTAGTATGAATATTATGCTTCCGATGTTGACACTTAGTCCATTCATGATTGCATATGCAGCAGGAATAGTACAAAAGTAAACAACGACAGTTGGAACCATATGAATACCTATAAAGTTTATGACAGGGTAGAAATGTCCTGTTTTTTCTTTTAACATCACATATCTCCAGTCTTGATATTGAAAGTCTGTGAAATTGTAGGCCCAGTTAACAGTTAATCTTAGTCCCCAATAGAACACAGCGATTAACAATAGTATTTGTAATAATCCCAATGATTTACCTATGGATAAACCCACAATAATAACCATTGGTTGAACACTCCAATATGCATCATATACACTAGAATTTTTAAGTATTAAACTAAATATGAATGTTAGTATAGTAGCCGCCACATCAGCTAAGAGTAAATTAAGCCATCAATCAAATGATAGAATTTTATAAACAACAATTCCTGTTATAATTGCAAGTACATAAATAATAGCTATTATAATGAAACTTGCCGTTCTATTAGTTTTAAGTTTTTGCATGATCTATCCCTACTTTCGTGAGAATTATTTAGATGATTTTAACATAAAATTATTGTTAAAACAAATTTTGTAGATTGATTTTATCTTTTTTAAATATTTTATTTAAAAAGATTGAAAATTATGGTAAAATAGTAAACTGGAATATGTTTTAGGAAATGGGTGATAAAATGCTGAAAAAATTAAACATTATTCATTTAATTTTATTAATAATTGATTTGTTGGTGATTCCTGTAATAGGTTTTATTCATGGATTTGAAACTCCAACAACATTTATTACAGTATTAGTAACAGTTTTATTAGCTCACCCTTTGATTTATTTGATAATGATGGTTATTAAAGAAGCTAAAATATTAACATATGACACACCTAGATTTATGCCTTTATGTATGGTGCTTACAATTTTACTTGGATGTGTAATATGGTATGCATTCTTCCATATTGAACATGTGTTTGAACGTAGAAGAATGTTATGGTATTCATTAGTACTATTAGCATTTGCGATTCCAAATGTTGTAGTGAATATCTTAGATAGGGTTGTTAAAAATAAAAAAGATGATAATAAACCAAAAATAATTAGAAACAAGTAGTGGGAGGAATTTATTATGAAAGATTATAAACACTTGGAAATAGAAAAGAAATGGCAAGATTTTTGGGAAGAAAACGAAACATTCAAAACTGATATGTGGGATTTTTCTAAACCTAAGTTTTATTCATTAGATATGTTCCCATATCCATCAGGACATGGTTTACATGTTGGACATCCAGAAGGTTATACAGCTTCTGATATCGTATGTCGTAAAAAAAGAATGGAAGGATATAATGTATTACATCCAATGGGTTGGGATGCGTTTGGTTTACCTGCTGAACAATTCGCAATTAATACAGGTAATCATCCAGAAGGATTTACAAAGGTAAACATTAAAACATTTACTCGTCAATTAAAGTCAATTGGTTTTTCATTTGACTGGTCAAAAGAAATTTCAACATGTGATCCATCATACTATAAATGGACACAATGGATTTTTAAACAATTATATAATGATGGTTTAGCTAAACAAGTAGATATGCCAGTTAACTGGTGTGAAGAATTAGGATGTGTACTTGCAAACGACGAAATCATCGATGGTAAGAGTGAACGTGGTGGATTCCCTGTTGTTCGTAAAAATATGAAACAATGGGTTATGGATATTCCTAAATATGCTGAAAGATTATTAGAAGGTTTAGATGAAATTGATTGGCCAAATTCAACTAAGGAAATGCAAAGAAACTGGATTGGTAAATCAGTTGGGGCTAATGTAGTATTTAACGTTAAAGATACTGATTTAAACTTTACAGTATTTACTACACGTGCTGACACATTATTTGGTGCTAGCTACTGTGTTCTTGCTCCTGAACATGAATTAGTTAGTCAAATTGTAACACCTGAACAAAAACCATTAATTGATGCTTACATTAAAGAATGTGCTAATAAATCTGAATTAGAAAGAACAGAATTAAATAAAGATAAAACAGGTGTGTTTACAGGTGCGTATGCAATTAATCCTGCAAATGGTAAAGCCATTCCAATTTGGATTAGTGATTATGTGTTGGTAAGTTATGGCACTGGTGCTATTATGGCTGTACCTGCTCATGATGAACGTGATTATGCATTTGCTAAAAAGTTTGGTTTAGATATAATTCCAGTACTTGAAGGTGGAAATGTAGAAGAAGCCGCTTATACTGAAGATGGATTACATATTAATTCTGAATTCTTAAATGGTATGAATAAAGAAGATGCAATTAACACAATGATTAATTGGTTAGAAGAACGTGGTATTGGTAATAAGAAAGTTACATACCGTTTACGTGAATGGATTTTTGCTCGTCAAAGATATTGGGGTGAACCTGTTCCAGTTGTTCATTTAGAAGACGGAACAAGTGTTGCCTTAGATGATAGTGAATTACCACTTGTCTTACCAGTATTAGATAATTATAAACCAAAAGTAAGTGGTACAGCTCCACTTGAAAATGCTACTGATTGGGTAAACATTGAATATAAAGGTCAAAAAGGTAGAAGAGAAACTAACACAATGCCAGGTTCAGCTGCATCAAGTTGGTATTTCTTAAGATATATTGATCCAAATAATAATGATGAATTTGCTAATAAAGAATTATTAGATCACTGGATGCCAGTAGATTTATATATTGGTGGTTCTGAACATGCAGTTGGTCACTTATTATATTCTCGTTTCTGGAATAACTATTTATATGATAAAGGATTATTATCTTGTAAAGAACCATTTAAGAAATTAGTTCATCAAGGTTTAATATTAGGTGAAAACAATGAAAAGATGAGTAAATCTCGTGGTAATGTAGTTAATCCTGATGATGTAATCAATGAATATGGTGCTGATACATTACGTTTATACGAAATGTTTATGGGACCACTTGAAGCATCACTTCCTTGGAATGGTAAAGGATTAGAAGGTTCTCGTAAATTCTTAGATAGAGTTTGGAGATTCTACAATAGCGAAGAATATCAAGCAAGATTTACAGATGTAAATGACGGTAGCTTAGATAAAGTATATAATCAAACTGTTAAGAAAGTTACAAATGATTTTGATAACTTAGCTTTCAATACTGCAATCGCTCAAATGATGATTTTCATGAACGAAGTATACAAAGCAGAAAAAGTGTACAAACCATATATGGAAGGATTTATTAAGTTATTATCTCCAATTTGTCCACATATTGCTGAAGAAATTTGGCAAGATCTTGGACATGAAGGAACTATTGCTTATGAATCATGGCCAACATATGATGAATCAAAACTTACTTCAGATACTTTAAACTTAGTTGTTCAAGTTAATGGTAAGTTACGTGATAAAATTGAAGTAGCAGTAGATGCTGATCAAGAAACTATTATTGCTACTGCTTTAGCATCAGAAAAAGTTAAAGCATTTACAGATGGACACGAAGTGATTAAAACAATCGTAGTTCCTAAAAAATTAGTTAATATTGTAGTTCGTTAAGAAGAAACTAGGTGACGTTATGAAACTAAAGGTAGGGTTAAGAATTTTCAAAACTGCTTTTGCGGTATTTCTTTGCTTGACACTTTATGTAATATTGAAAACAATTGAATATATTCCAGGTGTACCTGAAAACTTTGCATTTAACTGGTATAATCCATTCTTTGCAGGTATTGCAGCTGCATATTCAATACACCCAAGTAAAAAAGCTTCACTTCGACAAGCTAAAAACAGATGTGTTGCTTCTTTAATAGGTGGTATTATTGGTATACTTTTAGTTTCAATCTACACTGTATTTGGTGGAGTTTGGCCAAATGTATCTGCAATCAAATTAGAAGAATTTAATTTCTTATTACCATATTTATTGATTTCTATTTGCATTGTTTTGGTAATAGAAACGGGAGTAGTACTTAAACAAAAAGATGCTATATTTGTCTCAGTATTAACATTCCTATCTGTAACTGTTAACCCTAATTCGGCATTTGAAGAATCGTATTGGCAATTCGGTATTAATCGTATTTTATCTACAGTTCTAGGCGTGTTAATTGCTTTAGGTGTTAATATGTTTAGACTACCTAGATTATATAAAAACAAAGAATTATTATTCTGTGTAGGAATTGATGGTATGTTGAACGGCGATAATGATCGTTTCAAAGGGTACATAAACTATAAAATGAATGATTTGTATTCTAAAGGTGCTAATCTAACATTATTTACTACTAGAACACCAACAACATTTATGCCGTTATTAGAAGACATTCATGTAAACAGACCTATTGTTTGTATGTCTGGGGCAGCATTATATGATGCTCAAAAATTAAAATATTTAGCATTAGAAAAAATGGATAAGAATGATGCTATTAAACTTAACAAACTGTTAAATAAAAATGACATTTCACCTTTTATTAATACTGTAGAAAATGATGTATTATTTGTTCATAATGACGCATTAAATAATGAAGGTGAATTATTATATGCTGAATCTAAAAAGAATGCATCATATGGTAATTATTCATATGGTAAACCTAATATGGATAATGTAGTTTACTTTTTGATTGTTGAAGAAAAAGATAAGAAAAATCAAATTGTAGAATTATTAAAAAATAGTGAATTAAAAGATAAAATTTCAGTTTTAGTTTATGACTCATTTGATAGTAATAACCTAGAAAAGAAATTTACTTATATAAAGGTTTACAGCAAGAAAATAGAAGAATTAGCTATTTTGAAAAATTATGCTAGTGAATCAAATTTAAAAATTATAGGCTTAACATCTTCTAGCTATTCAAATAATTTACTTAAGAATAGTGATTATGCAATGACGTTAAGTAACAATAAACAATCTACAAAAGACTTGTGTCATAATATAATAAATTCAAGCAATACAGATGATTTATTTAAAGAAGTTAACAAGTTATATCATAGAAAAAATATGAAAAATTAATTATTGATTGGAGTGATAACCGTGAATAAAGTATTAGAAATAAAAAATTTACATGCGGGAATTGAAAATAAACAAATTTTAAAAGGTGTTAACCTTACAATTAAAACAGGTGAGGTTCATGCAATTATGGGTCCAAATGGTACTGGTAAATCTACATTATCATCTATCGTTATGGGTCAACCTAAATATCAAGTTACTGAAGGCGATATTTTAATTGATGGAGAATCAATTTTACCTTTAGCTGTAGATGAAAGAGCTAGAAAAGGTATTTTCTTAGCTTATCAATATCCAGCTGAAGTTAGTGGAGTTACTAATAGTGATTTCATTAGAACAGCCATGAAGTCAGTAACAGGAAAAGATACATCTTTATTTAAGTTTATTAAAGATTATGATAAAGCATGCCAAGAATTAAAAATGCCAGAAGGATTAGCTCACCGTTTCTTAAACGAAGGATTCTCTGGTGGTGAAAAGAAACGTAATGAAATTTTACAAATGAAAATGCTTAAACCAAGTTTTGCGATTTTAGATGAAATTGATTCTGGTTTAGATGTTGATGCATTACGTATTGTTGGTGAAAATGTTAGTGCAATGGTTAATGAAGATTTTGGTTGTTTATTAATTACACACTATGAAAGATTATTAGACTATATTAAACCAGATTTTGTACATATTATGATTAACGGTAAGATTGTATTAACTGGTGGAAAAGAATTAATTAGTAAGATTGACCAAAATGGTTATGATTGGGTAAAAGAAGAGCTAGGAATCGATATCGAACAACAAGAAGAAGAAAAGGCCCATGTTATTTTAGGTTCTTGTGCTCATAATCCAAAACAATGATAAGATTATCAGATAAGCTAAATTTAGAAGGTTATGGTCTTTTACTTTTGAATAATCAGCTTACAATTACTGAAACAATAAAAAATGAATATATTTTAATTGATGATAGTATTGAGCTAATTGTAATGGAAAATGTTGATGTTAATATTTTAGATGTTTCAAAAGAAAAAAACATTATTATCAATATTTCGAAAAATGCTAATGTCAATTATCAAATAATAAATTCTAATAATTCAAATCGTAAATTTATCAATAGTGGAAATTTAGAGATTTGTGAAATTTGTTTAAATGGAACTAAATCAAATTTACATATTGATTTAATAACAGAAGAAGCTAACTCTAATGTAAATCTATTAGCTATTACAAATGATGAAAAACAAGAATTTATTCAATATGTTTCTCATAATAGTCCAAAAACATATTCAAACATTTCGAACTTTGGAGTTGCCTTAAATAAATCAACTATCACTTTTGATACAAGTGGTAAGATTTTAAAAGGTATGTCTAAATCAAAATGTGTTCAATTATCTAAAGGAATTATTATGGATGATAACGCAAAGATTACATCAAAACCAATTTTATTAATTGATGAATTTGATGTAGTTGCAAACCATGGTGCTTCTATCGGGAAAATGAGTGATGACAGTTTATTCTATTTAATGAGTAGAGGTCTTACAAAGAAAGAAGCATTCTTATTAGTATTAAATGGAATCATTAATCCATTTATTAACAAAATATTAAATGAAGAATTAAAACAAACTATAATTAATGAATTAGCACTTTTAATAAAGGAGTGATTTAAATGCTAAATGTCGCAAAATTAAGAGAGGATTTTCCGGTATTAAAGAATAATCCAAATCTTGCATATTTAGATAATGCGGCTTCAACTTTAAAACCAACATGTGTTATTAATGAAGTTGATGACTATTATAATAAATTAGGTGTAAATGTTCATAGAGGTGTTTATCAATTATCTTATTTAGCTACAGATGCATATGAAGAAGCTAGAAGTAAGGTTGCAAATTTTATAAATGCTGATTTTGAAGAAATAGTGTTTACTAGAGGGGCATCAAGTGCTCTTAATTTAGTTGCTTTAAGCTATGGTATGAAAAATTTAAACTATGGTGATGAGGTTATTACAACTGAACTAGAACATCATTCTTCTTGTATGCCTTGGTTAAATGTATGCAATAAAACAGGTGCGACATTAAAGTATGTACCTTTAGATAAAGAAGGTAGAATCACTGTTGAGGCATTTAAAAGTGTATTAACAGAAAAAACAAAAGTGGTTGCTATCACATATGTTTCAAATGTAATGGGATATATTACTCCAATTAGAGAAATTATCGAACTAGCTCATAGTGTTGGTGCGGTAGTTACACTTGATGGTGCACAAGCTGTTCCACATATGGATGTTGATGTTAAAGATTTAGATTGTGATTTTCTATCTTTTTCTGGTCATAAGCTTTGTGGACCTACAGGTATTGGTGTTTTATATGGTAAAAAAGAATTATTAGCTGATATGCCACCAGTTGAATTTGGTGGAGATATGGCTGATGATGTTAATCTTTTTAAGATGACATATAAAGATGCACCATACCGTTTTGAAACAGGTACACCTATTATTGCTGAAGCAATTGGTTTAGGAAAGGCCTGTGAATATATTAAATCAATAGGTTTAGCTAATATAGCTGAATATGAATATTTCTTAAAACAAAAAGCAATAGAAGAATTAAAGAAAATTCCTAATATTGTTATTTATAATGAAACTGCAGAAACAGGTATTATCGCATTTAATGTTAAGGATGTTCATCCACATGATGCAGCAAGCGTATTTGATAACAATGATGTTTGTATTAGAGCTGGACATCATTGTGCTCAATTAATCATTAAGTGGCTTCAAACATTTGGTACATTAAGAGCGTCTTTCTATTTTTATAATACCTTAGAAGATGTAGAAAAATTTGTAGAGAGTGTTAAAGAAGCACAAGAATTCTTTGGCTCTTTATAGGAGGTTTTATTAATGGATTTAAAAGTATTATATCGTCAAGTAATTATGGATCACTATAAAAATCCTAAAAATAAAGGTTTAAAAAAGGCCGATCCATATCATTTAGTTCATTTAACTAATCCTAGCTGTGGCGATGATATGAGTGTTGAAATAATTGTAGAAAATGATAAAGTTATTGATGTTAGACAAGATGGAAAGGGCTGTTCTATTTGTTTATCATCAGCTTCTGTTATGAGTGATTTACTTATCGGTAAAACTGTAGAAGAAGCTAAAAATATTATTAATAACTTTTACGAAATGGTAAAAGGTAATGATGATTTAGACGAAGATGAGCTTGGTGAAGCTATTGCATATAAAGGGGTTAGAGATTTCCCTGCCCGCATTAAGTGTGCAACACTTGCTTGGAAATGTGTTGAAAAAGCAATTGATGAGGTGAAGGAAAATGAGTAATCAAGACAACAAGAATTTAGTTGGTGATTATAAGTATGGGTTTAAAACTGAAACATCATCTGTATTAACATCAGGAAAGGGTCTTAATAGAGAAGTAGTTAAATTTATTTCTAAAGCTAAGAATGAACCTGATTGGATGATTGATTTACGTCTTAAAGCTTATGATTCATTCTTAAATATCGATAATCCAACATGGGGACCAGATTTATCAGGAATTGATTTTGATGAATATGTTTATTATATTAAATCAACTCAAAAAACTGAAAACAGCTGGGATGAAGTACCTGAAGAAATCAAAGAAACATTTGAAAAATTAGGTATTCCTGAAGCAGAAGCTAAATATCTTTCTGGTTCATCTACTCAATTTGAATCAGAAGTAGTTTATCATAATAACCTTAAAGAATTAGATGATTTAGGTGTTATTTTCTGTGACACAGATACTGCGTTAAGAGAATATCCTCATTTAATGCAAAAATATTTTGGTAAGCTTATTCCTCATACTGATAATAAGTATGCAGCTTTAAATACAGCTGTATGGAGCGGTGGTTCATTTATTTATGTGCCTAAGGGTGTTAAATTAACAAAACCTGTTCAATCATATTTCCGTATTAACTCTGAAAGAATGGGACAATTTGAAAGAACATTAATTGTCGTTGATGATGATGCAGATATCCATTATGTAGAAGGATGTACTGCGCCACAATATTCAAAAGACTCATTACATGCGGCGGTAGTAGAAATCTATGTTGGTAAACGAGCACATTGTCGTTATTCAACTGTTCAAAACTGGTCTAATAACATTGTTAACTTAGTTACTAAGCGTGCTATTGTTGATGATGAAGGACATATGGAATGGATTGATGGTAATGTTGGTTCAGGTTTAAATATGAAATATCCTGCATGTGTTCTTAAGGGTAAATACAGTAAAGGTACTACTGTAAGTATTGCCTTTGCTTCAAAAGATCAACTTCAAGATACTGGTGCTAAGATGATTCATTTAGGTGAAAATTCAGCATCAACTATTATTTCTAAATCAATTTGTACTTGTGGTGGAAAAGTTAACTATAGAGGTTTGGTTTCTTGTGGGCCTAACGCTAAGGGAGCTCGTAGCCACGTTGAATGTGATACATTAATTTTAGATGACATTTCAACTTCAGATACTATTCCTACTAATACAGGTATGAATAGTGATATGTATATTGAACATGAAGCAACTGTATCAAAAGTAAATGAAGAACAATTATTCTATTTAATGAGTAGAGGTTTAACAGAAGAACAAGCTACTGAATTAATTGTTATGGGCTTTATTGAACCATTCAGTAAAGAATTACCAATGGAATATGCAGTTGAACTTAATCGTTTAATTAAATTAGAGATGACAGAATCGGTAGGATAGAATTATGAAAAAGTTATTATTAGTTATTATAACAATTTGTTCATTATTTGTTTTTACTGGATGTGAAATTAATTTTGATTTTGGCGGTAATACACCAACTATTGAAGGACAAGAAAAGTATACAATTTCATTTTATACTTTTAATTTAATAGAAGAGCCAACACCTATAAAAGATGTTACATCTATTCCTACAGACTTACCAAAATTAGAAGTTGAGGGATATGATTTCTTTGGTTGGTACTATGATAGTTCTTTTAGTAAAAAAGCATTACCTGCTGATTTGATTTCATCAGATATTACATTGTTTGCTAAGTTTGTTGAAAAGGTTGTTGAACAAACTCCAACAGGACCTGTTGTTACACCAACACCAAATGCTCCAACAAATGACCCAACAGTAGATATACCTACAGATATTCCAACCGGTGGAGATACAAATACTCCAACAGTAGATGTTCCAACTGATATACCTACTGTACCTGTTACTCCTACGCCAGAAGTAACACCTACGCCAGAAGTAACACCTACACCGGAAGTAACACCTACACCGGATGTACCTACATTTGATGATACAAATAAGTTAGTATCAAGTCAAACTTGTACACATACATTTGTGAATTATGAATGTAGTAAATGTGAAACAGATTATGATCAACAAGTATTTAATATATTTAAATCAAATACAATTATTTATGATAATGATTCATCTAATCCATATAATGTTAATTTAGATTTATTTGGTAGTGATGTTAAGGTTATCTTCTATGAAGCTGATACTCGTCGTGATATTTATACAAATATTACTAAAGACCAATTTTACTCTAACTATAGTATAGCTTCAACATATGAAGAAGCATACTTTAGAACACAACATAATTTTATGAGTGGTGATATTACTAATCAAGGATATCTAGCTCCAACTGGTAAAGTTATGACTAACGGTTCAGCTGTTAGATGTACAACAGCGATTTACATTCTAGATTATCAAGGAAATTATTTAGGATATATTCCAAATAACATTAATGGAAATAACCGTGTTATTTGGTATGGTGGTGCATATATTTCTTTTGATGATGTAGCTGCATATTTATACGCTTTTGGTGAGGTACCAGCAAATAGCAATTATGATAAAGGAACATCAGGAAGAAAACAATCAATTGCTGCTTGGGGAAAATATGGTAGAGTTAACATAGGAGAATTCTATGCTAATACTTCTAAATATCCTTTCCAACCTAATATGCCAAGATCTAATTCTCAAAAATATACTGAAACAGATTTTGGTACACAAGGTGGTTATAGAAATTATAATACTATTACAGGAACATCATATAGTCAATCAGTCTATAATAATGGTTCAAGTATAAGTAGAGGTGCTGCAAGATTCTGTTTTGTTAGTAACAAAAAGAATGTAGATCAAAGATATGTATTCTACACATATAATCATTATAACGATTTCCAAGAATATTTAAATTATGATGGTGGTTTTGGTGTAAGATTCGGTAATGAATCAGCAGGAAACCAATATTGTTCTGATGCAAGTGATTATAATGCAAGTAATCAATTTCCTATTACTCAATATCAATCAATTGCATTAAAAACATTTAATGACTTATTAAACTTAGTATAATAAAAAACAGCTCTAAACTAACAATTTAACATATAATAAGCAAATTATTGCCTATTGTTTTTATTGTTGATTAGAGCTTTTATTTTTTAAAAGGAGGGGGAGGAAAATGTCCGGAATTAAAAGACTTTTGTCTTGGAGTAAAAAGTATTTATGGTTAGTAGTACTTATTGTAGTATTATGTACAGTATTACAATGGTTATATGCATATTTACCGTTATTTATCCAATATGCTTTTGAAAGATTAGGATATGGTACGGATAAGGCAGATTTACCTAAGTTTTTACTTAATATATATAATAGTATAGAAGACCCTATTAAATGTATATTAATTGTAGGATTATCAATGTTAATTCTACAAACATTTAGATCAATTATGCGTTTTACTACTAACTATTATCAAGGTGCGTTAGCACATTATATTGGTCATAATATGCGTATTAAACTTTATGATCATATTATTGATTTACCATATAGTTATCACAATCATAGTGATATAGGTGATTTAATTCAAAGAGCTACATCTGATATAGACCAAACATCAACATTTATATCAAGTCAAATACCAGGACTTATTGATATATTTGTTACAGTAGGAATTGGTGCATATCGTGTTTATAAGATTTCACCAATCTTAATGTTAGTAAGTATTATTACTATTCCTATTACAGGTATCGCATCAGTTGTATACTTTAAGTATTGTAATAAAGCATTTGATGATATTGAAAAAACAGAAAGTAATATGACAACTATTATTCAAGAAAATGTAAATGGTGCTAGAGTCGTTAGAGCTTTTTCAAATGAATCATATGAATTTGAAAAGATGGATAAAGCAAACAAAGCTTTCCGTGATAAGAGTGGTAGGTTTAATACAATCTTATCATTATACTGGGGATGTAGTGATTTTGTAGTATTTAGCCAATACGCTATAACTATGACAGTTGGTATATTCCTTGCTAAAAAGGGTATATTAGGTGCGGCAGACTTAGTGGCAGCTTTCTTATTGATGGGTATGTTAATATGGCCTATGAGGGGACTAGGACGTATTATTTCATCATTCAGTAAAGCTAGTGTTGCAGCTAACCGTATTCAAGAAATATTAGATAATAAATCAGAATTTGAAATAGATGGAAACTTAGAACCAACTATTACAGGTGATATCGAATTTAAGGATGTATTCTTTAAATTTGAAGATGATAATAAACACTTACTTAATGGTGTATCATTTAAAATCAATAAGGGTGAAACAATTGCTATTGTTGGTAAAACAGGTAGTGGGAAATCTACTATTTGTAACCTTATGACAAGAATGTATGAAATAGATAAGGGTGATATATTAATTGATGGAGTTTCAATTAAAGATATTAACAAGAAGTATTTAAGAAAGAATATTAAAATGGTATTACAAGATCCTTTCTTATTTACTAAAACTATATATGAAAATATTTCTATATCAGATTCTACATCACCAAAGGAAAAAGTAATAGAAGCTGCAAGACTTGCGGCTATTCATGAAGAAGTAGAAAAGTTCGAAAAAGGCTATAAAACTATTGTTGGTGAAAAAGGTACAACTTTATCTGGTGGACAAAAACAAAGAGTTGCGATTGCTAGAATGTTAGTTGATGATTCAAATGTAATTATTTTTGATGATTCATTATCAGCTTTAGATACTAAAACAGATTTAATGATTCGTCACGCATTAAAAGAAAAAGAGTCTAATAAAACAATGATTATTATTACTCATCGTTCAACAACAGCTAAGGAAGCAGATAAGATTATTGTTTTAGATAAAGGTAATATAGCTCAAATTGGTACACATGATGAACTTGTAAATCAAGAAGGTTTATATAAAGAATTATGGGGTATCCAAGGTGATTTAGAAAATGAATTTATTAAAGTTTTAAAGGAGGGTAAATAGTATGGATGATTTCGATTTTGAAGCAGAAGAACTAAATGATTTAGATTATCAATCCAACAATAAAGGCCCTTGGAAGAAAATCTTTAAAACTGTATTAAAACAAAGAAAAATCTTTATTGGTTTAATTGCTACAGTAATAATGCTAGCTGGATTAGATGTATGTTATCCATTAATTAATAGTTACGCAATCCGTCATTTCTTTGAATCAACAGATCCTAATCGTTTTAATGATATATGGATTATTATCCTATTATATATATTAGTAAGTGTAGGATATGGTGTAACAGTGTTTGGTTTCTTATTCTTTGCTGGTAAATTAGAAGTAAATACTTCTTACGAGCTTAGAAAAGAAGCATACCAAAATCTACAAAAGTTACCATTTAGTTATTTCGATAAAACAGCACAAGGTTGGATAATGGCAAGATTAACATCTGATGCCCGTAAATTAAGTGAAATAATTTCATGGGGATTAGTTGATTTGTTATGGGGATTATTATCAATGTTTGGGGTTTTAGGAGTACTATTAGTAATCAATATAAAATTATCATTAATAGTATTAATATTATTACCAATAATGACAGTTATTATTTTCTTTATCAGAAAGAAAATGCTTAATAGTTACCGTGATGCCCGTAAATATAATTCTAAAATAACTGCAGCTTATAATGAGGGATTCATGGGAGCTAAAGCAACTAAATCTTTAGTAATTGAAAATAAGAATTCAAAAGAATTCCATAAAAAAGCTTTTGATTATAAGAAAGCTTCATTACGTGCAGTATTCTTTTCAGCTATATTTGGACCAATAACATTTATCTTTTGTTATGGTGGTGTAGGTACTACACTATACATTGGTGGAAAGATGGTTATGATAGGAGCATTAGAAGTATCTATATTATATCTATTTATAGATTACACTATTAAATTCTTTGATCCTATAATGGCTGTATCAAGAGTGTTTGGTGAATTCCAACAAGCACAAGCGTCAGCTGAACGTATTATTTCTTTAATAGAAGAAGTTCCAGAAATTGTAGACCGTCCAGATGTTATTGAAAAGTATGGTACGATATATGAACCAAAATATGAAAATTTTGAACCACTTATCGGTGATGTTGAATTTAAAGATGTTACTTTTAAATATAATAAAGGTGAAACAGTTCTTAAAGAATTTAACCTACATATTCCTGCTGGTTCTAGTGTTGCGTTAGTTGGTCATACAGGAAGTGGTAAATCAACTATCGTTAACCTTATTTGTCGTTTTTATGAACCTACATCAGGTGATATATTAATTGATGGACATAGTTATAAAGACCGTAGTATAACATGGTTACATTCAAATATTGGTTATGTACTTCAAACACCACAATTATTTAGTGGTTCTATTAAAGATAATGTTAGATATGGTAAATTAGACGCAACTGATGAAGAAATTATAAACGCACTTAAAACAGTAGCTGCTGATGAATTTATTGAAAGATTAGATGATAAATATGATTCATTTGTTGGTGAAGGAGGTTCTAAACTTTCATTAGGTGAAAGACAATTAATATCATTTGCTAGAGCTATTGTATCTGATCCTAAAATATTAGTATTAGATGAAGCTACATCTAGTATTGATACAAAGACTGAAAGCTTAATTCAAAATGCGATTAACAAAGTCATGAAAGGTAGAACTACATTTATGATTGCTCACCGTTTATCAACAGTAGTTAATGCTGATGTAATATTGGTTATGAAAGATGGAAAAGTAATTGAAAGTGGAAAACACCATGAATTACTTGAACAAAGAGGTTATTATTTCGAATTATATAAAAACCAATTTGCAGAAGATTCTTTAAAGAAGATATTAAGTGAATAACATTAAACCGTGGACACTAAAATCCACGGTTTTATTTCTTATAGAAACAATCATTAATCAAAGAAATGTTATGGTATATAAATAGAACTCACAAAGATGGTTGGAGTAGAACTATGATTGTTAATCAAATAGCTATAAAGGCTTATGAACACTGTATAAAAAATTACTATGTTAGCATAAGTAGAAACTTGTTTTTTCTTTTAGTAGTTATAATTGAGAAAATTATACTAATATGTTAAAATAAATATATTAATTACGCTTATTTTTATTAAAGATTTGGGGTGTATTTTTTATGATAGTATATAACGCTACAAAAGCTGAATTTAATAACGATGTATTATTAAATCAAATATCTGATAAGATATTATTTAAATTAAAAGAAGCTAATATTCATGGAGGAGAAGATGCCGAATATCGCTCTTGGCAAAATTCATTAACATTTATGCGTAATGTATTAGATGATAATGAAATTGCTGATGATGTTAATATAGCTATAGAATATCAAATCCCTAGAACTTCTAAACGTGTTGATTTTATTATTGCTGGTGCTGATAGTGATAATAAAAGTAATATTATTGTTGTTGAATTAAAACAATGGGAAAAAGTAGAAAAGATAGATGATGAAATGCTACATAGTGTTAGAGCCTTTACTGGTGGCGCTAACCGTATGGTATCACATCCATCATATCAAGCTTATTCATATGCAGTATTTATTCGTAATTCAAGTGAACAAGTACAAGATGAAAATATTAATATTATCCCATGCGCTTATTTACATAATTATGATGAAAAGTATGTTGATCAACTTAATGATGACATTTATAAAATGTGGTATGATGAAGCCCCATTCTTTATTAAAAATCAAGTTTTAGATTTAAGAAAATTTATAAAAAAATTTATCACTAAAAAATCTAGTGATGGAGATTTATTATATAAAATAGATAATGGTAGAATTAGACCATCAAAAGCACTTCAAGATTGTTTAGTATCTTTAATGAAAGGTAATAAAGAATTTATGTTACTTGATGAACAAGCTGTAGTTTATGATATGTGTATCAAGACTATGAAACAATGTATGAAGGATATGAAAAAACGTTGTATTGTCGTTACTGGCGGACCAGGAACAGGTAAATCAGTTTTAGCTATTAATCTTTTAAGACAATATATCTCACAAGGATTAAATGCAAGTTATGTAACAAAGAATAGTGCGCCTAGAGAAGCTTATTTAAAATTATTAAGTAAATCAGATTTAAAGAAAGAAGTTAATATAAAACAATTATTCCGTTCACCATTTGGTTTATGTAAATCACCATCTAACTTTTATGATTGTTTGATTGTAGATGAATCACATCGATTAGTTAAACAAATGTATGGTGATTTCCAAGGACAAAACCAAGTAATGGAATGTATTAATGCTTCATTATTAACAATATTTTTAATAGATGAAAATCAAAGAATAACTACTAAAGATATTGGTTCAGTAGATGAAATTAATAAATGGGCTAAAGAATTAAATAGTAGAGTAATTATGAATGAAGAAACTATATTGACATCTCAATTTAGATGTAATGGTAGTGATCAATATATTCAATTATTAAATAACATCTTACAAATTGGCGAATCAGTTGATGTCGATATTAATGATTTAAATTTTGATATTCAAGTATTTGATAATCCAAATACATTAAGAGATGAATTGAGAAAAATCAATCAAGTCAATAATAAAGCAAGAATGGTTGCAGGATATTGTTATGACTGGGATGTTAAGAATAAACGTGGAGATTATGATATCTATTTAGAAGACGGATTTAAAGCTAAATGGAATCTAGAAAATGATAAGATATGGGCAATCAATCCATCATCATTTGAAGAAGTAGGATGTATTCATACAGCTCAAGGTTTGGAATTTGATTATGTTGGTGTATTAATTGGTAAAGACTTAAGATTTGATGAAACATCTAATAGTATTATTATTGATAAATCACAAATTTCTAAAGATGATAAAACATCTGGTATTAAATCTTGTGGAGAAGCTTTAGGTAGACAGTTGATAAAAAATACATATAAAACATTATTAACTAGAGGACAAAAAGGTTGTTATATCTATTGTGAAGATAAAGCACTTGCAAGATATATTAGAAGAATGTTAGGTGTTCAATAATGAAATATAAAATAGAAATAACAGAAACTCTACAAAAGACTATAGAAGTAGATGCAGATAATCTTAGTGATGCAATATCTAAAGTAAAAGAATTATATTATAAAGAAGATATTGTATTAGATTATAGTGACTACATAGATACTGAAATAAAGGCGGTTGATTAATATGGAAAGATTAGATCAATTTAAACAAAGATTAGATAAATTTGTAACAGACAGGGATTGGCATCAATTCCACACTCCTTCCAATTTATCTAAATCAATATCTATTGAAGCTAATGAACTATTAGAATGTTTTCAATGGAGTGATACTGATTATGATATAGAAGCAGTAAAAGAAGAATTAGCTGATGTAATGAATTATTGTATTCAATTATCTATGGTATTAGGTGTAGATATAGTAGATATATTAAATAGTAAATTAGATAAAACAGAAAAGAAATATCCAGTAGAAAAAGCCAAAGGCATTTCTACTAAGTACGACAAGTTGTAGTTGGAGGTTGTATTATGTTTTGTAATAACTGTGGGAAAGAAATAGCTGATGGTTCTAAATTTTGTAATTATTGTGGAACTAAAATAGCATTACCTAATAATGACGAATCTGCACCTAAAGAAAATAATAACCAAAACAAAAATTATATTCCTGATGATGATAAGGGTGGATGTTTAAAAGGTGTATTAGTTTTTATAGGTGTTATAATTGGATTAGTTTTATTAAGTATTGCACTTGTTAAAATAGTGAATAATTTTGATTCTAGTGGTAATATAGTAGATAAACTTGTTGAAAGAGATATAACAAAATCTGATTTTGATGTTTCAACATCAGAAGGTGTAACATCATATACAATAACAATCACACCTAAGGTGAAAATGAATGAATGTCATGTTGAAATAAAATTATTAGATTCAAAAGGAAATGTTGTCCACTCAGATACTATAACTAAAACAGATTTAAAGGAAGGATCTTCATATTCTTATAAATTTGAATATAATTTAACAACTGCTTTATCTGCCAAAAAAATATCATATTCTGTAACCGGTAAGTGTATAGGCTAATTTTGATTGGAGGTATTATTAATGTATGTAACATATAAGCTATTTTATATAAAAGATAAAAATAAAAAGAATTTTTTATATAGAGCTTTTACTATACTTAAAAATAAAGATAGTGATATTATATGCATTAATGATCCTGATTATTTTGCTGCTGGATATAATAAAGATAAAATAATATGGATATATCATATCGAAAGTAATTCTTTTACTTTCGATGGCATAAGTTATTATTTGGATGATTCAGTAGGATATGATTATTTATTAGAGAATATATCTTATTTTGATTTAGAAGATTATAAAAAAGATGCAATCATAATTAAAAAGAAAACTAATAAAGAATATATTAAAAAAGAAAAAACATTAGATTATATTGTTGAATATAATCAAAAAGAAGTTATTACTTTTGATGAAAGTTTATATTTTAAATTAAAGAAATATAGAGATGATAATTTACCTAAATCATATAAATCAAGAATAATACTTTATATAAAAAATGAAGTATTACAAAGAATAGTATTACAAAAACCTAAAACAAAGTATGAACTTTGTTCTATAAAAGGTTTTACTAATACTATGTATAAAAGATATGGTTATGATATATTAGAAATAATAAGAAGACATATCAAAGATATAGATAGTAATACTTCTATATCTAAAGAAGAAAGTATTAACATTGTTGATAATTCAACAAATGGAAAAGATACAATTAATAACGTGGAAGCTGTTAAAAATCATTTAGTTAATAATGAATACCAACCTATAGACATGTATGAAATAATAAAAGGCAAAGTTTGTATTACTCACTTTGCAAAAAGATTAAATGACTATATATTTAATGGAACTAAAACAAAGGTAAATTATAAAGTATTATTAAATTGGTTAATAGAAGAAGAATATCTATTTATTAATGAAGATAATAGAGAAGAACCAACAGAAAAAGGTAAATCAATAGGTATTACATATAAATCTAAAAAGAGTTCAAATTCTTATTATTACAGAACAGAATATAATGAAAATGCACAAAGATTTATATTAGATAATATATTGATTGGAAATATTGAATTATAACGTATAGGCCATCTTCGGATGGTCTATTTTGTCATCTTCTTGCATATAATTACATAGGGTGATGAACTATGCTTATAAAAATTAAAGAGATTGATATTAATTATGAAGTAGAAGGAAATGGTAAAGATTTAGTTCTTTTACATGGCTGGGATTCTAATTTAAATATATTTGATAATCTTACTAATGAATTAGTTAACGAATATAAAATATGGAGAATAGATTTACCGGGATTTGGTAAATCTATTATAAATAAACCTTTAACTGTTTTAGAAGTATCAGATATTGTTAATGAATTTATTATTAAAATGAATATATTTAATCCTATAATACTTGGTCATTCTTATGGTGGAAGAATAGGCATAGTTTATGCTAGTAAGTATGATATAGATAAATTAGTGTTAGTTTCAACACCAGGTTTTGTATCTAAACCAAAGTTGAAAAAACGTATTAAGATGATAACATTTAAAACTTTAAAGAAAATGGGTATTAGATTAAATATGGGTTCACAAGATTATCGTAATAGTAATGATATTAATAAATTAATGCTTGTTAAAACCATTAATCAAGATTTAACAAAATATATGAATAAGATAAATTGTACTACATTACTTTTATATGGAAAAATAGATAAAGTGACAAGCGTTTCATTAGGAAAAGCTATCAATAAACAAATTAATTCATCTACATTAATAACATTAGATGAATGTGGACATTTTCCTTTTATTGATAGATTAAATTATTTTACATTAGTTTTAAGAAGTTTTTTGGGTGATGAATATGATAATTAGTATGATTATATATTCAGTATTAAAATTATATTTAATATTAACAATATACCAACAAGCACATTATCATATTAAACAATATTCAAAGCATTTTTTAATAAACTTTGTTTTTTATGATTTAATACCATTATTCTTGTTGTTGATTGGAGATATAATAAGTCAAATAGGTGTAACTATAATGTGTTCTATATTTATAACAGTTTTTAGTAGTTTATACTTATTTACTAAAGTTCCGCTTAAATTTACTAAAAGAATATGGATAATAATTACATTATCAATTATTTATATTGTAGGTGTATCTTTTATTCCTTTTGTAAATAATTATTTATTATTAATAATAGAGTTTTCTATAATACCAATGTTTATACTTGAAAAAGGATTATCTTATTTATTTAATCGTAAGTATTTATTAAAGGCTAAGAATAAGATGTTTTCTTATAAAGGATACATAATAGGTATAACAGGTTCAGCAGGAAAAACTACAACTAAAAATTTACTTGATCAAGCTTTATCTTTATATAAGACAGTAAGTTCAACTCCTAAATCATATAACACTCCATTAGGTATATCTAGTCATATTAATAATATAGATTTAGAACCATTAGATTATTTAATTTTAGAATTTGGAACATCAGCACCACATGATATTAAAAAGCTTAAAAATATAGCACCACCTAATATCGCTTTTATTACAGATATTGGTTATATGCATATGGAAGGATTTAAGACAGAAAGTAGATTAATAAAAGAAAAGTTATCTATATTAGAAGGAACATATAAAGCTGTAGTAAATTATGATGTTGATTGGATAAGAGAAAATATAGATTATAATGGAATATTAATTACATATGGATTTAAGTATGGTGACTATATTGCAAGTAATATGTGTGATGGTAGATTTGATGTATTATATAAGGGTAATAAAATAGGAACATTTGAATGTGGACTAATAGGTCGTCATCAAATATTAAATATGACAGGTATTATTGCTTTTATTCATAGTGAAGGATTAGAAGTAGAAAGACTTGTAAGAGGTATACCTATGTTTAAAGGTACACCTAATCGTATGGAAATTAAAAATATTGGTAATGTAACTATATTAGATGATTCATATAATAGTAATCCAAAAGGTTTTATAGAAGCACTATCTGTAGTAAAAGAATCAGTTACACCTAGATTTTTAATTACTCCTGGTATAGTTGAATTAGGAAAATATAAAAATAGTATATATGATATGCTTGTTAAAAATATTATTGATTCAGTAGATACTGTTATTTTAGTAGGTAAGCATAATACAAGATATTTGTATAAACAGCTTTCATTAACAAGTGTTAATTTATTTTTAGTTTCATCATTTAAAGAAGGATATAAGTTATTTTCTGAATTATCATTAAATTATGAAAAATGTAGTTTATTAATAGAAAATGATATACCTGATTTATATAGAGTAGGTATGAGTTAAAATTTGATTATAGACCTGTTTTACAGGTCTTTTTTGATTTGTTTAAGCATAAGATTTTTATGTATTAGGAGAGTGTATTAATGAATATAGGAATAATATTCGGTGGTAAGTCTTTTGAACATGAGGGTTAATGTTCCAGTTTACCCATCAAATTTATCTATTAAGTTTTTGAATTTACTTTTATTGATCATAGTAAAAAATGAAAACTCGCCACAAAAAAGTGTGAAAGAACAACCGAACTCGCTAAAAAAAAGTGTAAATTGTTATTGAAACTCACTACAAAAAAGTGTAAAATATATTTAGAGGAGTGGTGATTATGTTTAAACGAAAAATCACAAATGATATTTTAAAATGGAAATATTCATTAAAAATAAAAAAACGTGCACTTGTAATAAAAGGATTAAGACAAATAGGGAAAACTACAGTTGTAAAACAATTTTGCAAAGAAAATTATAAAAGTGTTGTTTACATAAATTTTATGGAAAATACATCAATCAAAAAAATATTTGATGGAGATTTAGTTGTCGATAATATTATCAGAGATTTATCTGCAGCTTTACCTGGTGTAAAATTTATAGCTAATGAAACAGTTATAATTTTTGATGAAATTCAAGAGTGTGTTAATGCTAGATCTTCTATTAAACCTTTTATGTTAGATGGAAGGTTTGATGTTGTTTGTACTGGATCATTGATTGGATTAAGAGGGTATAATAAAAAAAAATCTAAAGGTGTACCAACCGGATTTGAATATCCATTAACTATGTATCCTATGGATTTTGAAGAATATTTATTGGCTAAAGGAATAAATGAAGAATTAATAGAATACTTAAAAAAATGTTATATAAATAATGAAAAAGTTAGTGATACAACAAACTCTTCAATTATGAATTATTTCAAAGAATACTTATGTGTTGGTGGTATGCCTGATGCTGTTGATACATTTATTCAAACAAGTGATTTAAATCAGGTTTATGATATCCAAAGAAGTATTCTAGAACAATATAAAGATGATTTTGGTAAGCACCTTGATGAAAATGAGAATGAAGTTTATAATCCAAAAGAATTAACTCGAATTATGGAGGTTTATAATTCTATACCTAACCAATTAGCAAAAGAAAATAAAAAGTTTCAATATAGTGTTATAAGTAAGAATGCAAAGGGTAGAGAGTATAGAAATGCAATAACATGGTTAGAAGAATTTGGTTTAATTCAAGTATGTTACAATATGAATACATTGGAACTTCCTCTTGAAGGTAATAAAGATGAAGACTCTTTTAAAGTTTATGTGCAAGATACTGGTTTGTTTGTTGCCATGTTAGAAAAAGGAACAACCAATAATATATTAAACGGTGATTTAAAAATTTATAAGGGCGCTATTTTCGAAAATGTTGTTGCAGATGCATTGACAAAGTTGGGGAAGAAACTTTATTACTTCAGTAAAAATACTGGTTTAGAAATAGATTTTATTTCAAGAGTTAATGATGAATTAACATTGATAGAAGTTAAAGCCACAAATGGTAATGCTAAATCATTAAAAGAAGTATTAGAAAACAAACAAAAATATAATGTATCTAGTGCTATAAAATTAATAGATGGTAATATTGGCAACTCTAGAAATATTTTAACTATTCCATTATATATGGCATTCTTATTAGATTGACGGTATATATAGAAAAGTGACCTGTTTTACAGGTCTTTTTTGTTTTGTTTCAGCATAAGATTTTTATGTATTAGGAGAGTGTATTCATGAATATAGGAATAATATTTGGTGGTAAGTCTTTTGAACATGAAATATCAGTGATAACTGCATTTCAAGTAAAAAAGAAATTAGAAGAAATGTATAAAATAAGTATGTTATATGTAGATATTAATGGTGTTGTTTGGGATTCTACTAAATCATTATTAAATGATTATAAGATAGGAAAACCTAAACTTAAAAAGTTAAATATAAATAGGTTAAATTTAAATGTTATAGTAGGATGTATGCATGGTGAAAATGGCGAAGATGGATATGCATATAATTTCGCTAGAATAAATAATATAAAATATTTTGGGACAAAGGGCTTTGGTTCTAGTATTTGTATGGATAAATATAAATCATTTAATTATTTAACTAATAATGGTATTAAAATGATTGATACATATGTATATACATTTAATGATTACTTGACAGGTAAATTGATAGAAAATTTTCCTGTTATAGTTAAACCAATATATGGTGGATCATCATTAGGTGTAGTTGTTATAAAGAATAAAGATGAATTAGTTGAAGGATTAATAGAAGCTTTCACATATACAGATACACTGGTTGTTCAACCATTTGTTGAACAAGTAGTAGAATATAATATGGCATTAACTGAAGAAGATTATTCAGTGTTAGAACGTATTAATCATAAGTCAGAAATATTTTCATATCAAAATAAATATAGTGATAGTTTTAAACTCTTACATCAAGAATTAACAAATATGGATAAGTTAGAGGAATTTAAAACTATTGGACGTAGGGTATATGAGATACTTTCTTTAAATGGAATAGTTAGAATAGATTTCTTTTTGATAGATGATGAAATATATGTTAATGAAATTAATACTACACCAGGAGCGTTATCTATATATTTATTTGATGATTTTATGGAAGTGTTTAACAAAAGTTTAAATTATGTATTAAAGGAAAATTATGTGAAATATAAGTTAAATTATAGTATTTTAAAAAATAGTAATATAAATAAATGAAAATATGATATAATTATCACGTTAGGAAGTGATTAGTTTGAAGTATCATAACGCGATGAGTATTCAAAGATTTTTAGCATTTTTTATAGATTATTTTTTAGTAGGATTAGTAGCTACTTTAATTTTAGGTTTTATTCCTTTATATGAATTTCATTCAAATGAAATGATTGATTTATCAACTGCATTTTTATCATCAACTGATATTGATTTAGTTTTAGCTATTAATTTACTTAGATCAGCTGGTATATGTTTATTATTCCAAGTTGCGATATATGTTCCAATAATTGTGTTATACCAAATAGTATTACCATTATTATGGAAACATCAAACAGTTGGTAGATTAATTGCTGGTGTAAGAGTAATGAAATTAAATAAAGATGAAAAACCAGGTGTTGGTTCTTTGATTGTAAGAGAATTGGTTGGTGGTTTTATTTTTAATACTTTATTTATTCAAACATTTGTATTACCTATATTAAACTATATATTTAGCCGTAATAGAGGTAGATCATTAGCTGATATGATTAGTAAAACTAGACTTATTGATTATAAGTTAGCTAAGGCTGAGGAAAATGTATTTGGTACTGTTCATGAAGAACCAAAACAAGAAGATTTTATAAATGCTGAATTTAATGAAGTTAATACTGAGAATAATGAAGAAGTAGAAACAGAATATAAGGTGTTTTAGATGAGATTCATTTGTTTAAAAACAGATAATATTAACTTTTCATATATAGAAGATGTTTTTAAAACGTTATTAGGTAATTTTATTAAATGTGAAAAGTTAGATAATTATATGTTTATTTACCATAAAGAATTTAATATTAAAGAATTAACAGATATTATTCAAGCTTTAGAGATTGATCTTGATTCACCTATTTCTGTTTATATATCTTATGATAATAAAGAAGAATTATTAATTAACGAATGGGAATTAATAAAACAGTTATTTAATAAGTGTGGAAGTGGTATTTATACACTTAAAGATTTATTAGAAATAAATAGAATTATTGATAATGGAATTGAAATATTAAGATTTGTTTTAGATGGTACAGGTGTAGATCGTAATGTAATAGAGGCGATGGCTTTAAATGATTTAAATGTCTCAAAAGCGTCAACTACTTTATATATGCATCGTAATACATTAATGTATAAGATTGATAGATTATATGATAAAACAGGTTTTGATATAAAAACATTTAAAGATTTATATACATTATATAAGTTACTAGGAGTCTAGAAATAGACTTCTTTTTTTGTGTGTCTATAACATTATAATGTCACTAAAGATTGAAAATGTAACAGTATAATGTTATAATAGGGGTGGAAGGTGATGTAAATGAAAAATAAGATCACAGTGTATCATGGTTCTAAATATATTATTAATGAACCATATTATGGTGGTGGAAAACCTAATAATGACTATGGTATTGGTTTTTACTGTACAAAAGATATTGAGTTGGCTAAAGAATGGTCAGTTTCGGCTACTGAAAATGGTTATGCAAATATATATGAGTTAGATTTAACAGGTTTAAATATATTAAATCTAAATGATTATAGTGTTTTAAATTGGATAACTATATTAATTGAAAATAGAATTTTCACTTTAAAATCAGATGTTGCCGAAATGGGTGTTGAATTTTTAAAAAATAACTTTAAGATAGATTTATCTAAATATGATGTTGTAATTGGATATCGTGCAGATGACTCTTATTTTACTTTTGCAAAGAATTTTTTGGATAATAATATTTCAGTTAGAAGATTAAAAGAAGTATTACAATATGGAGATTTAGGTCAACAGATAGTCTTGGTTTCTGAAAAAGCATTTAAAAATATTACATATTTAGGTAATGTTGAGGTGGATTTTAAATTATATTATCCACTTAGAGAAGAAAGAAATAAAAATGCAAGTGAGATGTATTTGAAAAATAAAAGAGGTGTATTAAGTAAAGATGATATATATCTAATAGAATTGTTGAGAGGAGATGTAGATAAAAATGATCCACGCTTATCATGATTTTTATTTACCTATCGTTCAGGAATTGTTAGCTAATATGTTTGAAATAGGAGTATATTACGAAAATAAATCATTAGAAGAAATGGTGGATATCTTATTAAATTGGGATAAGATAAATTTAGTTGAATCTGGTGATCCTGTTATTGTTTGTGGTAAATCTGCAAATGAATGGTTAGGAATTATATTAGATAAACCACCATTTAGAGGAGTTCAACCTGTATATGCTTCTAGTGAATATTGGTTTGGTTATGTACTTGCGTATGCGGGATGGTATTTTAATATACCATATAAAACAATAATTGAAAAATATGGTTTAGATAGATTGAAATTGAATTATTTTCCGTTTCATGAAATGGATATTATGCATTTAATGGATGATATGAAAAAGAAGATGGAATTGCCAAATAAATTAAAATATTATAGAGAATTAAGAGGATATTCCCAAACTGAGTTAGCTATGTTTGCTGATGTTTCAATTCGTTCAATTAAAGCTTATGAACAAGAAACTAATGAATTATCTAAAGCTAATGGTGAAACATTATACAAATTAGCTAAAGTTTTAAGATGTAGTATAGAAGATTTAATATTATATTAAAATATTATTAATAATATTTACTTATAAATTTAAAATGATAAAATATTAATATATGGATTCAATTTTGGAGGTAAAAAATGTATAGATTTAATAAAGAAGTTTTATCTGATTTTAAAAAGATTAGTCAAATGGAATTTTATATGCCTAATGGTTTAGGTGGTTATGTTTCTGGTACTGTATCAAATAATTTATTTAAAAAACATAATAATTATTTAACACACTCATATAATCCACCAGTAGATAGATATGTTTATTTATCTAAAATTAAAGAACAAGTTTTTATTGATGGAAAAATTTATGATTTAGATGGTCAAGAATATAGTGATCATCATGATAATGGATATCAATATTTAGAGTCATTTGAATATGGATTTATTCCTACATATACTTATCAAGTTAATGGTGTAAAAATAATTAAAAGATTATCTCCATATTATGGTCATAATGCTTGTGCTATCACTTATAAAGTTATTAATGAAAGTAATAAGAGTGTAAGATTATTTTTAACTCCTTGGTTTAATGATAAGTTTTTAGGTGAATGTCAAGAGGATAATATTAATTATGATATTAAATTAAGTGATGAATGTGTTACGCTTAAGAATGATAAGGTTTGTGTAAGATATAAATATGATAATGGTGTTGTTGTAGAAAATAACCAAGAATACGTATGTGATTTATTCCCTAGATTTGATGTAGAAACTGGTGATACTAGAGCTGATAAAGCTTATACACCTGTATGTCATATTGTTGAATGTGGTAAAGAAAAAAATATTGGTATTGTTGCCTCAACTGAAATAATTAGAAAAAAAGCAGAACAAATTATTAATGAATATGATGAACGTATTAAAAAGTTAGCTAAGCATGCTGATTTAGATGATGATTTCGCAACTAACTTAGCTATTAGTGGTGATGCTTTTATTTGTAACCGTCAATCTACAGGATTAAAAACAATTCTTGCAGGTTTACCTTGGTTTACTGACTGGGGTAGAGATACTATGATTGCGTTTACTGGTTTATTGTTGGTACCTAAGAGATTTAAGGAAGCTAAGGAAGTGTTGTTATCATTCTCTAAATATGAAAAGAATGGTTTAATTCCTAATATGTTCCCTTCAAAGAATGAAGATCCTTTATATAATACTGTTGATGCTTCATTATGGTATTTCTATGCGTGTTATAAATATATTTTATATTCAGGTGATTATGATTTTATTGTTAATGAAATCATGCCAACATTAAAGAATATTATTCATGCATACAAGACGGGTACTGGTTTTAATATCCATATGGATAGTGATTCACTTGTTATTGCTGGATCTGATTTAGATCAAATTACTTGGATGGATGTTAGAGTTAATGATGTAGTTGTTACACCACGTCATGGTAAACCAGTTGAAATTAATGCGTTATGGTATAATGCGTTAAAGATTATGGAATTATTATGTGACCATAATAATGAGGATTCTAGCGAATATAAAGAGTTAGCAGAAAAAGTTAAAGAGTCATTTAAGAAACGTTATTTCTGCGAAGAAACAGGTTGTTTATATGATGTATTAGATATTAACGATCCATCTGTTAGACCTAACCAACTATACGCTATATCTTTACCATTTAAGATTTTAGATAAAGAAGTAGCACGTAAGGTTGTAGAAGTTTGTAAAGATGAATTATATGTTAAATATGGTATTAGATCATTATCTCCTAATGACCCTAGATTTAAGCCTAAATATCAAGGTAAATTATGGGATAGAGATATGGCATATCATATGGGTACATCATGGGGATTCATTGTAGGTGCCTACATTGATAGTTATGCATATGTTAATGATTATAGTGATGAAGCGTTAAATGAATTATTGGATGTAGTTCGTCATTATGAAACACATATGAATGAATACTGTTTAAATGGTATTGCTGAAATATTTGATGGTTTAGAACCAGATGTTTCTAGAGGATGTTCTAACCAAGCTTGGAGTATTGGTGAATTATTAAGAGCATATTATGAAAACTTAATGGTTAGAGGATATCATAAATAAAAAGGATTAGAAGCTGATTGATTTCAGCTTCTTTTTTTGTTTCTTTCAAATAAAAAGTCATTTTATTTAAATGGCTGTTTTTTTCTACTTACTTTCAAAATAGACGCCTTATTTTAAAAGTTTTAATATCTAATAGTAAGCAAACTTTCAAAAATTAATATATAGTTTGATAATCGAAATTTGTCGAAAAATAAAAAATAAGTAAAATATAGTTAATCTCCGGAGAAAAAAAGCGCGCAAAAATTTAATAAAGGAGGTTAACAAAAATGTTTAAGAAAATTTTATTTTTAGGTTTATCTTTTGCATTTGGAGTATCAGGTTTACTAGGATTAGTTAACGCTGAGGATAAAGAAGATTCTATTATCCAAGTAAGAATGCCAGATGATGATGACGATGATGAAGGTGTTATCGAAACAGAAGACGGTGTTATGCTTTTATCAGTTAATGGCTTTAAATTAAGATAATTATTATTGTTTTAAGATGCTTAATGAAAAGAAAGGAAAGATAAAATGGAAATAGTAACTTATATAATTACAACATTTATTTCTATTTTATCTATCCTTATAGCTTATTTAGCTTTAAAAAGAAATAAGGATAAAGATAGCATTAAAGAAGCATTGGATAATGGTGTTTTATTAAGTGA
>JBGVFV010000057.1:0-10912 GCA_045121295.1 Candidatus Pelethenecus sp. | reverse complement strand
GACCGACCAGCATTAGTCAACCCCCTTGCATATTATTCTAAGTAATTTGAAATATATTTGGAGAGCCGTATACGAGACCCGTACGTACGGTTCGGCGAGAGGGGCGAAAATAAATAAAATTATTTTCTCTCTACTCTATTTTCTATCAATTCCATAAGTATTTGTTTGGGAATCTATAAATATCCCTATTTCGGGTGTTTTAAATGTAAATATAATGAATAAAAGTGAAATTAAAATAAGTATGGAAATTGCAATTTTTGGTGATTTATAATGTTTTTCATCATTAATTAATTGTTTCCTTTCATAAATATATGTAACTGCAATAGAAATGAAAAAAATAATAATATTTATCCAGTCTGGTGATTTTCCTATTACTCCATTAAATGTATAAAAAATAATTGGAATTAATATTATACCTAATAATATTCCTTTAAGTTTTATACTCCAAAAATCTTTTCTATCTTTGAAATAAAAACTTTGAATGATTGCAAATATAAGCATTGGCCAAAATGCTATTTTCATATGTTCCCATATTGATTCATTTACACATGAAAATGGAGCAATCAATAATGATTGTGTCCATTCATAAAAAAAATGTAATATTATTCCAGTTAAAGAAGTTACTGCAAAGCCTATTAGCTGCCAAAGATTAATAGTTAGTTTCATAATCCACCTCAAATTGTATGATCAGTTAAAGTGTACTCAAAAATGAGTTAAAATATACAAAGATTAAGAAAACAAAAATTTAATGTTAATTAAGTCGCTATATTATTAATCATATTGAATTATTTGTTAATAATAATAAAGGTGATTATTTTGAAAGAAACAACATGGAGCGGTTATATTGACAGTAACTTTCCTAAATTAGATAAAAATTTAAATTGTGAAGTTTTGGTTATTGGTGGTGGAATTTGTGGTATTTTATGTGCATATTATTTAAAAAAATCTGGTAAAAAAGTAGTTATATTAGAGGCTGATGAAATTTGTAATAAAAAAACATTAAAAACTACTGCCACTATTACAGCGATAGAGGATTTAATGTATTATGAATTAATAAGAGATTTAGGTTTTAAAAATGCAAAGCTTTATTTAGAGGCAAATTTATTTGCGATAAACGAATATAAAAAATTAGCTAATGAAATTGATTTTGATTTTGAAGAATGTACCTCATATAAATATAGTATAGATGATTGTAAAGAAATAGAATTAGAAGTAGAAGCAATAAAAAAGTTAGGATATGAATGTAGTTTAAAGGATGAACTTGATTTACCTATAAAAATAAAAAAAGCTTTAGAATTTAATAAACAAGCACAAATGAATCCATTAAAATTGATTAATACTTTGATTAAAGATTTAGAAATATATGAGAATAGTAGAGTAACTAAAATAAGTAAAAATGTAGCTTATACAGAAGAATATAGTGTTTCATTTAATAATGTTATAGTGGCTACAGGTTTTCCTTTTTTAAGATTTAAAGGAATGTATTTTATGAAGATGTATCAAAAGAAGTCTCATGTAATTGAGGTAAGTAATGATTTTAATTTTAAAGGTAATTGTGTAGGTACTCATTATGATGATTATTATGTTCGAAATTATAAAGAAAATCTTTTAATAGGTTCATCAGATATTAAAACAGGATATAAGGGTTCAGGGTTTAATAAAATTAATGACTTAATAAATGATAAATTTGATAATAAAAATATTAAAAATCGTTGGATAAATATTGATTGTATTACACTTGATGGATTACCATATATTGGTCGTTATTGTAAAGGTACTAATAACATATTTGTTGCAACTGGATTTAATATGTGGGGTATGACAAAATCTATGTTATCTGCACATTTAATTCTTGATTTGATAGATGGAAATGATAATAAATTTGAAAACTTATTTTCACCATCTAGAAGAATGGTAAAAAAACAATTATTTTATAATATAATGAATTCTACAAAAAGCTTATTAACCTTTGGAAAAAAAAGATGCAAGCACCTAGGATGTGCATTACATTATAATAGTGTGGATAAAACATATGAGTGTAGGTGTCATGGTTCTAAGTATGATGAAAAAGGTAATATTATTGATACCCCTACTCAAAAGAATATGTAAATTAGTTAGATTTCACTATATTTTGGAAATTGTAGAAATAGCTTAGTTTAGAGAACTTTATTTTCGGTTTATTTATGTGAAGATTTCATTATTATAGTTTGATATTTCTTGAAAAAAGCCAATATATATGCTAATATTTAATTAGATTAATATTTATATGGTGGAGTCTGTCAAAAATATATTATATAGAGGTGGCAGACATGTTTTTAGATTGGTTATTATTAATCGTAGGTATGGCACTTTTAATTAAAGGTGCCGATTTTTTTGTTGATGGGGCTAGCGGTATTGCGAAAAAGTTTGGAATACCATCATTAATTATTGGTTTAACTTTAGTTTCTCTTGGAACTAGTGCTCCTGAAATATCAATAAGTATAAATGCTGTATTATCAGGATCTAGTGATATGAGTGTTGGAAATGTTATTGGTTCTAATATTTGTAATATTTTCTTAATATTAGGAATATCAGCTATATTTACACCACTTATTATCAGTAAGGAAATAAAGAGATATGATATTCCTATTATGTTAGGTATGTTTATAATATTAGTTTTATTTTCTTTCGTTATAACTCCTAATGCTATTAATTGGTATGAAGGATTAATTTTATTATTAATATTTATAGGTTATACAATATTCTTAATATTTAGAGCCAAAAATAATCCAGAAGAAAATCTGGATGAAGAAGAAACAAAGGTTAATATGATTAAATGTATTATCTTTGTTGTAATTGGTTTAGCTGCAATCATCTTTGGTGGTGATTTTGTTGTTGAACATGCTAGAAATATTGCTCTTGATTTAGGCATGAGTGAAACATTAGTTAGTTTAACTATTGTTGCTGTTGGTACATCACTTCCTGAACTTGTAACAAGTGTAGTAGCTGCTTTTAAAAAAGAAGGAGATATTGCAGTTGGAAATGTTATTGGTTCATGTATATTTAATATTATATTAATTTTAGGTTTAGCATCTATAGTTGCTCCAATTGGTGGAGTAGTATTATCAGTTCAAAGTGCTATTATCTTTGATTTAATAGTAATGATTGTTGGTGGAGTAGCTATGTTTACTGTATCATTATTTTCTAAAAAAATTAGTAGATGGCAAGGTATATTATTCTTGGCTTGTTATATAGCTTATATAGTATATATAATTATTAGAAATTAATATTAATAAGGCTAAAATCATTAATTGTGATTTTAGCTTTTTTATTTACTAAACTACAAAATTTGAATTTAAAAAACCTATAAGTGTTTACTAAAATAATTTAAAAATTAATATATAGTTGATTATTTATAGTTATTTTTAAAAAAAGTGTTTAGTAAAAACATTTTTCATTTTTGAACATTGAATTGATAAAAATATGTGGTATAATCACCTTAATAAATACTATTTTAATATAATTTAATATGATATTTTTAAATACATAAAGAGGTGTAATATTATGAAAAAAATATTTATTTTATTATCAATATTTTGTTTAACCTTAACAGGTTGTGACAAAAAAACACAAACAGTAGAACCTACTGATGATCCTACAAATCCTGTTGTAGAAGAAAAACCTTATGTTGAAACAGATACAACAGTAAAATTTTCTGATAAAAATGCTAACAAGGTTATCACTGAATCAACAGTAGATGTAAGTCAATATAAGAATTCTGCGGGTACTGATATCAAACCTTACGGATTATTTAGTGATGGTATGTGTTTACAACGTGATGCCATTAACCGTATTTGGGGTAAAGCTTCTTCAACAAGCTTTATCGCTGCTGAATTAAATGGAAAGGTTTATTACGGTACAATAAATAATCGTGAGTGGGAAATTTATTTACCAAAAATGAATGCTGGTGGACCATATACATTAACTATTATCTCGGAAGCTGGTCGTCATAGTATTAAAGACGTTTATATTGGAGAAGTTTTCTATTGTGGTGGACAATCTAATATGGAATGGCAACCACAACATAGTGGAGATGTATTAAAAGATTTATATTCAACTGATGCGTGTGTTAATGATAAGATTCGTATGCTTCATATTGAATATTACGCACAATCTGAACCTACTACAGAAAGATCTAATACAGCTAAGTGGAAAGGTGCTAACAAAACTACAATACCTTCATTTTCAGCTGTAGCTTATATTTTTGGTAAGCATATGCAAGAAGCTTTAGATTGTCCAATTGGATTAATCGCTGCCCCTGTTGGTGGTTCTAGTATAGAATTCTGGTTAAGTGATGCAAACTATAAAAAAGTTACTGAAATTTATACACCATATAAAACAACAGAAGAATTCTTCCAACCATCTTTAGGTTATAATGGTATGTTATATCCATTAACAGGACTTACTGTTAGAGGTGTAGTTTGGTATCAAGGTTGTAGTAATGCATTTGGTACACAAAAATATTATGATCAAGCTTTAAAGATTTTTATGGATCAATGTAGAGAAATGTTTGATAATGAACAATTAACATTTACAGTTTGTGAATTAGCTCGTTATGAAATGAATCCAATGGCTTATAGCACTGTTAATGAAAAGATTAATTTGGTTGCAAAAGATAATCCATATATGGTTGTAGCTAGAAACCTAGACTTAGGTGAATGGAAAGATATTCATCCAAAAGATAAACATGAAATTGGAAAACGAGCTGCTGATGAAACATTAAGAGTATTCTTTAAAATGGATAAACCTGCACCTATTAGTATTAAGGATTATAAGTTTAATACAGATGGTTCTGTAACAATTAACCTAACAAAAGAAGCTACATTAGTTAATGGTAAAAATGGTTTTGAAATTTGTGTTAATGGTAAGTGGACATACAACTGTCAAGTATCTATCGAAGGTAGTACTATTACAGTTAAGGGTGTTGGTATTATCAGTAAAGTAAGATACGGTTATCAATGTAATATGAATGATGAGATTAAAAATGATGTCAGCAAGATGGTAACAGTATATGATTCAAATGGTATGCCATTAGACTTATTCTTAATAGAAAAGGAATGAAAAAGAGGTTTTCCTCTTTTTTTCTTTGATATCCATTTTAATAAAAATATGATATATTATATATAAGAGGTGAGCGGTTATGAAAATTGAAAATGAATATTTAAAGGTAGAAGTTACACTTAATGGTGGTTCTTTAACTTCTATATTTAATAAAAAAACTAATAGAGAAATGTTATATCAAAAAGATGAACGTAGTTGGATGGGACAAGATGTTGTTATTTTTCCTATAATCGCCAGACTAAAAGATCAAGAATGTATTGTTGATAATAATGCTTATAAAATGAAAACTCATGGACTTATTCGCTATGCTGTTTTAGATATAATTGACCATAAGGATAATGAAATAACATTAGGATATAAATATAATGAAGAAACATTACAACAGTATCCATTTAAGTTTAATTTTGAAGTTAGATATGTTTTAAATGATAATTCTTTAATGATTGAATATAGAGTATATAATCTAGATGATAAAGATATGTATTTTAATGTTGGTGGGCATCCAGCATTAATTGTTGATGGTTATGAAACGGAAACTAAATTTGTGTATGATGATGTAAAATTGTTGTTTAATGAAGAATATGAAGTTGACCAATTCTTTTTAGATAAAACAGGTTCATTAATATCTTATAATGATTTAGTATTATTACCAAAAGAATTTGAAATGACTAAAGATATAATAGAAGAAGCTAAAACTTTAATATATGATGTAACAGATATTAATGATGTAACATTAGTAAGTAAAGATAAAAAAATTGTTTTTGATATTTCAAAATGCAATGTTTTAGCTATATGGACAAATCCTGGTTTTGGTAATTACATATGTATTGAACCATGGTGGGGAATGCCTGATTTTATTGATACAAATAAAGTCTTAAGTGATAAACAATTAATTCAATTTTTAAAACCTAATGATAAATATATAACAGATTATAAAATTAAATTTTAAGTAAAAAAATCCACAATTTGTGGATTTTTATTCTTTATAAAGTTTTAAAGTTTCTTCTAATGCATTAACTACTTTATTAACCATGTATTCTGGTTCAATAACCTTTATATGTTTCATGTATTGTAAAACCCAATAGAAGAATGCATTATCATCTGATTTAATAGAAGCGTATACTTTACCGGCACTTTCCATAATTATTGAGTTAGAACCAAACCAGTCTTTAACATATGTTACAGCTGCTTCATCTAATAATTCAACTCTTGCGTGAATTACCTTACCGCCAAACATATAGACATGATCGTTAATATATTTAGAGATACTGAAATTATCACCTAAAGTACTTACATCTTTAATAGGCTTACGATCGTATTTAATGATTTGTACATCTTTCATTAAATCAATTCTATAGATAGTATGATTATCGTAATAATCAAAGTTACATAGTAAATAATATTTAGAAGAATTATTAACTAAATAGTATGGAGAAACATAATATCTTTTACCATCTTTAACTTCTGTTAATTGACCTTTTTTATCAAATTGTAAATATTGGAAAGATATCTTTTTATTTGTTTCAATTGCTTCATTAATGATTTCAATATTTTTAAATACATCGACATTAGATGATCGATTAATATCTGTTGATTTATGAATATAAGAAAAGTCTTTTTGTTCATATCTAGATAAATTAGAATATAATTTTTTAGATATTTCTTTAGCATCTTCACCAGTAATCATTTTAGAAGAATATACTGCGTCTATTAAGAATTTAATTTGAGTTTCATTTAAATCTCTATTTCCTAGATAATATCCTTTTTTAGGGACATTTATAATATTGTAGTCACAATCAATTAATAATTGAATATGAGTACTAATAGTTTTTCTTTCTAAACATACATCATAAATGTTTTCTAATTTTTGAATAATTTCAGCTTGAGTTAAACAGTGATCTTTATCACTGTATTCTCGTAGAATTTCAAGAATATAAATTAATGCCATTTTTTTATCGTTCATTTTAATCACCAAAATAATTATATAATAATTTTTCTTATATGTCCATTTTTTTGTACTTATTAAATTTTATAATTTGGGTGTAGAAAAGAGGTATTGAATATGAAAAAAAGTTATGTTGAACCGTATAAGAAAATTATTATTAATTGGTATCAAGGTGGATTATCTTATAAACATTATATTGAAAAGATGATTATTACTAAAGATAAGATATCTTTTAAAAGAACAGTAGATTGTTCAACTGATGATGAAGTGTTTGATACTATTAAATGGAATATTAAAGTAGAAGATGATTCATACGTTATGAAGTTTTTTAAGTTATGTGAAAGCTTTGTAAATAATTGTGATAATTTTAAAATGTCTGGCTGTGATATGAGTATAATGACTATAGAATTAATATTAGATGATAATACTAAGATAAAAGAACATTATATGGGTAATATTAAAGACAATGATTTAGAAGACTTTCATAAGTTAATTAAAGATTTTGTTCCAAAATTTGTTTCTAAGCCATACTTTTTATAATATGTAAGTAAATGGTAAAAACAGTTACTTTTATATTTTAATTAATAATGGTATAATTTTTATAAGGAGTGTGTATTTATGAATGGAAAAAAATATCAATTTGACGATAATTTAATATATGAATTTGAAAACTTAAATGACGAAGTCTTTAAATCATTAACTAATATTTTAAATTCACAATCTTCTTTAATATCAATTGATTCTGAAGATTTTAAAAATATATGTAATGGGTATACTAAATTAATGATGGGTTTAGGTAAATCTAATGATTTAGATAGCTTATTAAATCTATTTGATTTATATAAAGATACCGAAAACATAATTGTTAATATTAAAGGTGAAAATGTAAAGCTTGAGTTAATAGAAAGAATATTATTAAAAGTTAGAGAATTCTTTAATAAAGATTTAAATATTATTTATGGTTTAGATAATACAAGTTCTATATATGATGTGATTATTTGTTTACCAATAATTAAGGGGGAGTAAGATGAAAGTGACAAAAGATATTAAATATATTGGTGTTAATGACCATGATATAGATTTATTTGAAGGACAATATATTGTTCCTAATGGTATGAGCTATAATTCATATGTTATTTTAGATGAAAAGATAGCTGTTATGGACAGTGTTGATATTAATTTTAAGGATGAGTGGTTAAATAATTTAGAAAAAGAATTAAACGGTAGAACTCCTGATTATTTAGTTGTTCAACATATGGAACCAGATCATTCAGCTTGTATTAAAGCGTTTATGGATAAATATGAGGGTTGTGTAATTGTTTCTTCATTACAAGCTTTTAAAATGATTAACCAATTTTATAAAGCTGATTATGAGAATAAAAGATTAGTGGTAGGTGAAGGAGCTAAGTTAAGTTTAGGTAAACATGAACTTACATTTATGAGTGCACCTATGGTACATTGGCCTGAAGTTATCGTTACATATGATACATATGATAAGGTATTATTTACTGCAGATGGATTTGGTAAGTTTGGGGCTTTAGATGTTGTAGAAGAATGGGCTTGTGAGGCTAGACGTTATTATTTTGGTATTGTTGGTAAATATGGTGTACAAACACAAAATTTACTTAAGAAAGTTAAGGCTTTAGACATATCTATGATTTGCCCATTGCATGGACCTGTTTTGGATAGTGATTTAAATTATTATTTAGATCTATATGATAAATGGTCAAGCTATACACCAGAAAATGAAGGTGTAGTTATTGTGTATAGTTCAGTTTATGGTAATACTAAAAAATGTGTAGAGTTATTAGAAGAAGAATTAATATCATTAGGACAAAAAGTTAGTTTAATAGATTTAGCTAGATGTGATATAGCTGAAGCTATTGAAGATGCGTTTAGATATGATAGATTAGTTTTAGCTAGTATGACTTATAATAATGATATCTTCCCACATATGCGTAATTTTATTGAAGGCTTGATTGAAAGAAATTATCAAAATAGAACTTTAGCATTTATTGAAAATGGTTCATGGTCACCACAAGCAGCTAAGGTTATGAAGGCTTTGTTTGAAAAAAGTAAGAATATTTGTTATGTTGATAATGTCATTACTATTCATTCAAGTATGAGTGAAAACAATATTATTGAAGTTAAAGAATTAGCTTCTATATTAAAAAGATAGTGTTAATATGGAAAAAGAAGTAAAGAAAAAAGAAGAAAAAGTGACAAAAGAGTATTGGGTTTGTCCTAGATGCAATAACAAAAATTTAATTAATGTAATGTATTGTACATTATGTAAAAGGGAACAACCATTTTAGGAAGTGTTTTGAACACTTCTTTTTTTCTGGTGTAAATTGTGTTATACTTAATTGTCTTAAAAAGGAGATGATGTTGTTGAGCGAAAATAGAAGTTTTTTTAAAGAACTTAGCAAACTAATGATACCAATTGCATTTCAATCATTTATGCTGGCGGCAGTAGCAGCATCAGATTCAATAATGCTAGGATTTGTTAATCAAGATGCGTTAAGTGCCGTATCGCTAGCAAGTAAGATACAATTTGTTCAAAATATAGGTATATCAGGACTTGTTGGTGGAGGAATGGTACTTTCATCACAATATCTAGGTAAAAATGACACTAATACAGTTGGTAAGATTTTTTCATCTATATTAAGGTATTCAGTTTTGATATGTATTATCTTTTGGGCTATATCGTTTTTTATTCCAAATGGATTGATGAGAATATTTACAACTGATGAAGTAATGATTGAAATAGGTGCTAAATATCTTAAAATTTCATCTTGGAGTTATTTAATTATAGGTGTAACTCAATGTTATCTAATGTTATTTAAAACGACTAATAAGGCTATATATAGCGCTACAGTTAGTAGTATAGCTGTTGTTATAAATATAGTGCTTAATGCAGTATTTATTTTTGGTTTTGATTTAGAAGCAGAAGGTACAGCAATAGCTACAGTAATAGCTAGAATTATAGAATTAATATTAGCAATTATATTATTTAAGAAAAGTAAATGTTTAGATCATTCTATTAAAGAAATAGTAAAGTTTGATAAGTCTTTAGAAAAAGAATTTTGGAAGGTTAGTAAAAACCTTATTTTTAATGAAATAGTTTGGGGTGCAGGTATAACAATATATAGTATTGTAATAGGTCATTTAGGTAATGACGCAACTGCATCTAACTCTATCGCATCTGTAGTAAAAGATTTGGTTACAAGTCTTTGTCGTGGTATTGGTGTAGGTGGAGGAATAATGATAGGATATAAGCTTGGCCGTAATGATTTTGATGAAGCTAAATCTGATGGTGATAAATTAGTTAAAGTTTCATTTATTTATGGACTTATTTGTGCTGGTATTATATTAATCACTATTCCAATTGTGATGAACACAATGAAACTTACGAATCAAGCCATGGATTACTTATTAATTATGTTAATAATATGTTCAGTATATATGATAGCTAAATCTATTAATATAGCTGTTATTAATGGTATATTTTATTCTGGTGGAGATTCTAAATTTGATGCCTATAGCTTAGGTGTTACAATGTGGGGTATAATTATACCTTTATCACTTTTAGGTACATTTGTGTTATCTTGGCCAGTAATAGTTATATATTTAATTATTAGTTTAGATGAAATAATTAAGATACCTTGGGTATTGTTTCACTACCGTAAATATAAATGGTTAAAGAATATAACAAAGTAAAAAACTTGGTTCTCTAAATTCTGATGTATGTTAGGGAAAACCGAGCTACAAATATACTATGTATGTGAACTGTAAATTATAGTATATGTCAACTACAAATAAGTATATATGTAAACAACAAATTTTATATGTATGTAAGGGCAGGCT
>JBGVFV010000056.1:0-6058 GCA_045121295.1 Candidatus Pelethenecus sp. | reverse complement strand
GGTCGGTCCCCTTTTGCTGTTTCTAGAACCTTTGGCGACAAAATAAAGTTAATCACGTTCATACCGGCGGTTCTATACCAGCCTAACCTAGAATTTGCTACTTTAAAGATAGATTCTTCATCAAAACCATTGTTGTTCCTTAGGTTAATCTTCATAAGGTTGTTGAAAATAGTTTTAGATTTCTTCCATTGCTTAATTATTACAACTCTAATCTTATGTCTTAGCCACGGACCAAACTTTTCTTTAAGGTATTGCTTCATTCTGCCTATTTTAAAATAGTTTATCCAACCTCGAATAATTTGGTTTAATTTTGTGAATGTTTCAGCTAAAGGTCTTGCTATTGCTTTTCTTCTACAAAGATAGTCTTTGATTTTCTTTTCAAATTTAACAATTCTATCTTTTGCTGGCTTACATTCCCATTTGCTAGAGTCTTTTAAGAAAGTAAAGCCTAGGAACTTACTATTAGTAGGTCTTGTTACTCTTGTTTTAGTTGCACTAACTTTTAGGAATAGTTTTCGTTCTATCCAACTTGTAACTGAGGCCATTACCCTTTCAGCCGCTTTCTCACTCTTAACTAAAATTATAAAATCATCTGCGTATCTTACAAATCTTAGTCCTCTATTTTCTAATTCTTTATCAAGTTTATTTAAATAAATATTACTTAATATAGGACTAAGTGGGCCACCTTGTGGCATTCCCTCTTCAGTTGATTTTGTAAGACCATTTTCCATAACCCCAGCCTTAAGGAATTTGCGAACTAAGTTAAGCGTAATGTCTTCCTTCACTTGTTCTCTAAGTATTGAGATTAATTTATCTTGATTAACTGTATCAAAGAATTTCTCTATGTCAAAGTCTACAATCCATTCATATCCTTCATTTAGATATTCTAATACTTTAGCCATAGCCTTATGACAATCTCTATTTGTTCTAAAACCATAACTATTTTCACTAAATATTGGTTCATAGATAATTGAAAATTGTTGCGCTACTGCTTGTTGTATTACCCTATCTATTGCAGTAGGTATTCCTAGTGGTCTTTGTTTACCATCAGCTTTAGGAATGTATACTCTTTTAACCGGCTGAGGTTTATATTTCTTTTCTCTTATAGATGTAATGATAAGTTCCCTGTTTTCCATAATGTACTCTTTTAGTTCACTAACTGGCATATTATCAATACCAGCACATCCTTTATTTGCCTTAACCCTCTTAAATGCTCGGTTAAGATTTTCTCTTGATAAGATATCATCAATTAAACTCATTTGCTGCTCCTCCTCTTATATTTCACATTATTACGAAACATCCCTCAAACTTATAAACCTATCATCAAGGTTACGACCTTTACTTTTAGATTAATTTGATTTCTAACTATCGTAATATTAATAATATAGTGATTTGCACTATATTTGCTCATCAGGTCCTTCAGTGTTTCCACCTACTACGACCATCTCTGACTTCCTATTCTAAACCTTTTTCGACCACTTGCGTGTGAATAGGACCTCCCGGGGTAAGATACTAATCTTTCGTTCCACAACCTCTAGATTTACTGTCTTGGTATTTACGTTTTACCCTTTGGACTTCAGTTTGTTCTGCAACCTTATCCACCATTTAGCCTTATCTAGTTTCTGTTCGTAGGCTCAAGAACTTTGCTACACCACTTCCTCCACCCCAGCATTACTGCTTTCGGCTTGTGGTTCGCTACACTTGGCGGTAAACTACCCGTGACTGGACTTTCACCAGTAAGATTAGTGCCATGCCCGGCACACAAAGAAAAAAGATTACCAAAAATTTGGTAACCTTTTTAAAAATTGGGAGAGTTATAGTAGGCTTAATTACTTAAGCCATTAGTATTATTTACAAAGTACTAACCCATTATACATTTTATTTTAAAAATTAATTAATTTTAGCAACTCTAACAGTATCTCTAGCAATCATAACTTCTTCGTTTGTTGGAACGATGTAAAGTTTAATCTTAGAGTTTGGAGTAGAAATAATTCTTTCATCAGAGAATGTATCATTTAATTGTTCATCGATTTCAACACCTAAAACACCTAAACGTTTAGCAACATTCATACGTAAATGTTTTAAGTTTTCACCCATACCAGCAGTGAAACAAATTGCATCACAACCACCTAAGTATACATAGTATGCAGCTACGTAATCAACGATACGTTTAGCTTGTACATCAAATGTTAATTTACATCTATGATCGCCTTCATTCATACCATTTGTAACATCACGAGCATCATTAGAACGACCAGAAATACCTAAGTATCCTGACTTTTTGTTTAATTCATTAACAACTTCAGCAGCAGTTTTATCTTCTTTAGCACAGATATAAGAAACTACTGTTGGGTCGATATTACCAGTACGAGTACCCATTGGAATACCTTCTAGTGGTGTTAAACCCATTGAAGTATCTTTACATTTACCACCATCAACAGCTGAAATAGATGCACCATTACCTAAATGACAAACGATAATTTTAGTATCTTCTAATGGTTTACCCATTAATTCAGCACATCTTTCTGATACATATTTATGAGATGTACCATGTGCACCATATTTACGGATACCATATTTTTCATACCATTCATATGGAGTAGCATACATATATGCTTCTTCAGGCATAGTTTGATGGAATACTGTATCAAATACAACTACTTGTGGAACACTTGGTAATGCTTTTTGGAAAGCTTTAATACCGATAATATGAGCTGGGTTATGTAATGGAGCTAAATCAGCTAATTCAGCGATTTTTTCAACTACTGCTTCATCAACTAAACTTGAATCTTTAAAGAATTCTCCACCTTGAACTACGCGGTGACCAACACCTGCAATTTCATCTAAACTTGCAACGATACCTTTTTCTAATAAAGTGTGTAATAATAATTCTACACCTTCAGCATGAGTAGGTAATACTGGATTTGTTTCTTCTTTTTTACCATCGTATTTTAATGTGAAAATACCAGTAGGTAAACCAATTCTTTCCATTACCCCTGATGCGATAACTTGTTCTGCAGGCATTTCTAATAATTGAAATTTGATTGATGAACTTCCTGCATTAACTGCCATAATTTTTGCCATAATTAATTTCCTCACTTCTTTTTTTTATTTATTATTTTTCTCAAACCACGCTTCAATTTCTAATAAAGAACTATTGAATTCTTTAACATTTGTGAAGCTTGGTAGTTTGACCATGAAACAATTCTTTTTGTCATCAATAACCTTCTTTTGAATAACTGCGATTATCTTAGGTTTTGAAACAAATATACTATCTGGTAATTCAACTAGTCCAATAATTGAACAAGTTTCTAATAATTCTTTTTTAAAACTTTGATCTTTATCATAATCAAAGAAATCACTACCTAAAATACCAATCATAGCACCATTTTCTTTTAACATATCACTATAATGTAAAATTGCCTTATATGGGAAATACCCTGTTTCAGCATTAGGTAGAGCATTTGGCATATCAAAAATGATAAAATCTAAATCCTTTTGTGTAAGATTAAGTGTATCTTGAAGGAATACTTCTACAGGCATTGATAATAAATCACTAACCATACTAGTAAGTTTAGTCATCCATATATCATTATCACATGCAAAAGCGCTAATCTCTTTATTAAGATGATTAACAACAGTATGTAATAAATTACCTGTACCACATAAAGGATCCATTATTGATATATTGTTAGATTTTGTAAGTTTTGTAATAAGGTATGCAATAAATATACCTAAAGTATCAGGAGTTGTATTACCATTCATAATACGCATTTCCTTAAATCCTTTTAAAATTATCGCTTGCATAGCCTTTCTTACATCTTCTACTGTAAAATCAACATCAGCTATTTTTTCATATATTAAGTTTAATTTTTGTGTAGTTTCATCATCAACATCACAAACCACATCACCATTTAAAATATTTTCAACTGTCATTTCAATTAGTTCAAAATAATTTTTATGAGTGGCTTCATATAATACATTATTTGATTCATCTACACAATCATAAAACAATTCTAAATTGTCAGTTTTATTTTCTTGCATATAAAATTCACCTATATAATTATATCAAATTATCTAATTAAAGTAAACTTTAATTCTCTTCAATTCTAACCTTTGGTAAATTAAGTTCAAAATGGAATGCTAAAAATCTAAATATTACCACTAATAAAATAGTACTAACAGTAATAATATTATGAACATTTTCTGGTGTATTAATTAATAATGTATAGAAAAATACAGCCCCAAAAATAGCTACTACACAATATATATGTTTTCTAAATATACCTGGTATTTTTGCCGCCATTATATCACGTAAAACACCACCGCCAACGGCAGTTAATACCGAACAGAAAATCACTAATAAATGATTAGTAGTACCAGCATTTAATGTTGAAGTAGTACCAATAATAACAAATACACCTAACCCTAAACTATCAGTAATATTTAAAACTATCTTATATATTTTATTCTTTGTTATTTCTAATTTTTTTAATATTACAAATGTTACAAATACCAGTACAGTTGTTATAAAAGATACTAACAAATAGCTTGGATTATCAAACACAACTGGAACATCTCTACCGATAATAACATCTCTCATTATCCCTCCACCAACGGCAGTTGTTGTACCAAGTATCATAACACCTAATATATCCATTTTATTTTCAATTGCGATTATAGCACCACTTATCGCAAATGCGATAGTACCTATGTATTCTATAATCATTAATGTAAGTTCAAAATTCATTTTTTCACCCTATTTCAAATATTCAATTATCTCTAAAGCATTATCAATAATTCTATCACTATATCTTAATAATTCTTCTTTTGGTCTATATCCATAAGATAAAAATAAACCATCTATTCCAACATTTAAAGCAGTCTTAATGTCTACTTCACTATCACCAATATATAACACTTCTGACTTGTTAATACCTAAATCATTTAAAACTTCATTTAAAAAGCTAGGTTCTGGTTTTCTAACTCTATTTTCTAAATTACCATAAACAAATTCAAATTTGTCTTTAAAATGATAATCACATAAATCTCTTGCAATATTTTCTACCTTATTTGTATAAACACCAATTCTAATATTATTATCTAAACAATAATCAATAACAGTGTTAATACCTTCATATGGATGTGTAAAATCATTAAAATGATTACTATAAAAATCTTTGTATTCTTCAAACATTTGGTCAGTATATTCACTATGTTTAGACACCTCATATATTAAATGTCTAATACCCCAACCAATGTTTTTTCTAACATCTTCTAATGTTACTTTTTCTAAACTATATTTAGATAATACATAATTACAAGATTGTAATAAATCTTCTAATGTATTAAGTATTGTTCCATCTAAATCAAAAATAACTAATCTATACATTTTATACCCTCATAAAAATAATCATAAAATTCTTTAGCTAATGATCCTACATTTGTAAGTTTATAAGCTTCTTCTAAATCATACCAATCAAAACGATCTACTTCAAAATTTTTAAGTACCATTAAATCCTCAACTATTACTAAATAATTAAGCATTAGTGTTCCACTTTTCTCATGATATTTACTTATTTGAAATTTCATCGAATGAACATTTAACCCTACTTCTTCAAACAATTCGCGTCTTACAGCATCTTCTGCTGATTCACCTTTATTAACATATCCTGCAACCAACACTTTCATAGATTTACCGTATTGTTCAATAAATAAAGTTTTATTCATATCCTTATTTAATATAACCATGCTTACTGCTACATTAAATTGTTCAAAACGATATTCATTACATTTACTACAAAAAGGAATCAAACCTTCATTTTTTAGTTCTTTAGGTTCTAAAATGTTACCACATTTTACACAAAACTTCATAATATCACCTAATGATATTGTACTACAATTGTTTAATCTATTAAATAATAAAATAGAATAAACAAATTAATAAATTTGATTTATTCTTCACGAGGGCATAATGCCCTCTATTTTTTTAACTTCGTTTTTGGTATACTTCTATTGGTGATTAATTTGTCTATAGTTTCTAGTATATGTCCAATAG
>JBGVFV010000055.1:0-48339 GCA_045121295.1 Candidatus Pelethenecus sp. | reverse complement strand
CTTGTAGTCCAACAATATTTTACCATAAAGACAGCTCTGGGTTCGATTCCCCGAGCGTTTTTTTACTTTTTAAGGAAAAAAGGACTGTAAAAGTCCTAAATTTGATTTTTATCAAAACATAGGTTTTTTTACAGCCCCTTTGTTTGTTATACTTGATAATATAATATTAAGAATACAACTGAAATAATTATAAAGCCTAAACCTATAAGAATCATATACATAAACTCTATAGGAGTTTCTTGTTTAGCTTTTCTATAATCATAAAATGTATCGGTAATTTTTCTATATTGTGGTTTTCTAAACATGTCGAAAAACTTTTTAGTACCATATACCAACATATCAAATGTACCACCATTACTTGCTATGATTAGTAATCCAAATCCCAATATTAATATACCTGGCACAAAAAATGCATTAGTAAGTATTTTCATAATTTCTGTAGTAGTTTCTGCTTTAGCAATACTACCAGAAATAATTGCGATAGACATAGCTAAACCAACTAAAATTGTAATTATATATTTTAAATACTTTCTCATTGGGATCCTCCTTCTATAATTATTTTTACTTTAATTCTTTTTTGTATTGTTCAAATTCAGCACTATTACATCTAATGAAATGTCCTGGAGTAATTTCTCTCATTGTAGGAGCTTCTTTAGAATAATCATGAGAAACTAATGGGTTATAATGAACTCTAACTCTTTGTTTTTCATAGTGTGGATCTGGTAATGGAATTGCAGATAATAATGATTTAGTATATGGATGTAACGGATTAGCGAATAATTCATCAGAATTAGCTAATTCTACAATTTTACCAAAGTACATTACGGCAATTCTATCAGAGAAATACTTAACAACTGATAAGTCATGGGCAATAAATAAAATTGTTAAACCCATTTTTTCTCTTAATTCATTTAATAAGTTAATAACTTGAGCTTGAATTGAAACGTCTAATGCAGAAATTGGTTCATCGGCAATAATTAATTCTGGGTTAAGAATAATAGCTCTTGCAATACCAATACGTTGACGTTGACCACCAGAGAATTCATGAGGATATCTTGAAGCATGTTCAGGAACTAAACCAACTAATTCTAAAACACGATAAACTTCTTGATTAATGAATTCTTTATCCTTAACACCTCTAATAATTAAACCTTCTGCAATAATAGCATGAACTGTCATACGTGGATCTAAAGATGCGATAGGATCTTGGAAAATCATTTGAATCTTATTCATGATTCTATCTTTACTTGCTAATTTAAGAGCTTTCTTAAATTCAGCTTCTAAAGCTTCTTTTTCTTCACCTTCAGGTAATTTGGCTAATTTAGGTTCATAATATGCTCTACAGTTATCCATTTGGAATTTAGCATATTCCTTATTACAGTTGTTATGATCATATTTTGCTGATTTGATTAATGCAGTATTCTTTTCAACTACTTCAGTTAATTCATCAACAGCAATTTTAATTTTTTCATTTAATTCAACTTTTGCAGCAGTTAACGCTTCAGGGCTTAACTCAACTGATTTTTTAGTAAATTCTTCCTTTAAAGCTTTAACATTGTTTTTGTATTTTTGTTTAGCATTTGCAATTTCTTGTTTATATGGTCTAATACCAGCACAAATTCTCTTACCATCAAAGTAAACAGAACCACCCGTAATATCATATAATCTAATAATTGAACGACCTGTTGTAGTCTTACCACAACCAGATTCACCTACTAAACCAAATACTTCACCTTTTTTAACTTCAAAGTTGATACCATCAACAGCTTTAATGTTAGCTTTACCAACTTTAAAATGTTGTTCAAGGTTTTCTACTTTTAATAATACTTTTTCACTCATTATTTAGCACCTGCCTTTTTCATACGTTCAATTCTATCTGTAATGATTTTAGGAGGATTAACCTTTGGTGCATTTGGATGTAATAACCAAGTTGCAGCATAATGAGTATCAGAAACTTCAAACAATGGTGGTTGTTCTTCAAAATCAATTTCCATTGCATATTTGTTTCTTTCTGCAAAGGCATCACCTTTTGGAGGGTAAATCATATTAGGAGGTGTACCAGGAATAGCTTCTAATTTTTCTTTAGTTTCTAAGTCTGGCATACTACTTAATAATGCCCAAGTATATGGATGTCTTGGATCATAGAATATATCTTCAGCAGTACCATACTCTACAATTTTACCTGCATACATAACAGCAATTCTATCAGCCATATTTGCAACTACACCTAAGTCATGCGTAATGAAGATAACTGATAAATTTCTTTCAACCTTAATTTTATTGATTAATTCAAGAATTTGAGATTGAATAGTAACGTCTAATGCTGTAGTTGGTTCATCACAAATTAAGATATCTGGATTTGCAGATAATGCAATCGCAATAACAATACGTTGTCTCATACCACCAGAGAATTGGAATGGATATTGTCTAAATCTAATTTGTGGTTCTGGGATACCAACTTCTTCTAATAATTTTAATGCTTTAGCTTTAGCCATTTTTTGAGTAACATTATAAACAGCTTTTGAAGCTAATTCTTTTAAGTAATCAATTAAGTCAACAGTCTTAGTTTCCACATCAAAACTTTCATGATTAGCTAAATCTTCTCTAATACTTTGTCTTAATGAGTGTAAAATATGACGAATATTTTTCTTTTCTAATTCTAAGTCAACTAATACAGGTGGAATAACCTTCCAAGTCGGATTTTTTCCTACTTCAACTAAATGATTAAATTTAGCTAATTGCTTTTCATATTTAGCTTGGTTAATAGGATTTTGTTCTACACCATGGAAATATGAATCAACATTATGTTTTAAAGCATTATAGAATGAATATTCAATACTCTTTTTAACGATAGATAATCTATCAATAGCCTCTGAAACTAATACACCTAATTCTTTAACTTTAGCATAAGTTTCTTTCTTATCTAAAGTACCTTCAGAACGGAAATATTCTAAATACGTTTCAGTTAAAGTTAATAATTCTCTTTTCTTTGAAATAGATTCAGAATGAGAATATTCAATACCAGTAGATGCAATTTTGATGAAGTTTAACATAAAGTTTTCATCTAAATATTTTCTAGTTAAAGCATTTACTTCTTGAACTGGCATTTTAGTTGCATCAAATTCAGGATTATTTAATACGTAATAACCTAAAGTAAAGTAATTTAATTTCTCTTTTTGTGAAGCTAAATCAACAATAGTTTTTAATTCATTAACAATTTCTAAGAAAATATCTTGATTTAAAGATAATCTTTCTAATCTTGTATATCTTGTTAATTTATCAACTACATTTGCAGCTTCAGCTACTGAAATAACATATGGATGAATTGTTCTTTCTAAAATCTTTTTGATTTCTTTTAATGATTTAACTAAATCAACTTTTTGATTTTTAGAAATTAAGAATAATACATCATCAACTTTTAATTGTAAATCAACAGTTGAGTTGAACGCTTCATTATATTCTTGTTCTAATAAACAACTTTTAATAACAAATTCATCAAATTTTTTACATATTAATGCATTAGAAGCTTTTTCTTCTTGATTATCACCAGATACAGCATCAATAGCTTTATTTAATAATGCTAATTTGTTATTAAATTCTTTCTTTGATTTCTTTTGGCTCATTTTGCCTTTTAAAACCATTGCTTCTGTCATTTGTTGACCAATACGCATGATTGGATTTAAACTTGACATTGGATCTTGGAAGATCATAGCAATTTTGTCACCACGAATTTTATGGAAATCTTCTTCAGAAATCTTTAATAAGTCGTGACCATCATATAAAATTTCTCCACCCTCAATGATAGAGTTACCAGCTAAAATACCGATAATAGCTTTTGATGTAACTGATTTACCTGAACCAGATTCACCAACGATTGCTAAAGTTTCACCTTTGTAAAGATCAAAAGAGATATCTCTAACAGCTTTAACGTGACCACCTTGAGTTCGGAATGCTATTTGTAAATTTTTAACTTCTAATTTCTTTTGCATAATATTAATCCTCACTTCCTCTTAAAGATGGGTTAAATGCATCTCTTAAACCATTACCGAATAAGTTAAAGCTTAACATTAATAAACAGATAAATACTGCAGGTGGAACAATCATATGAGGATATTGCATTAAATATTGTTGACCTTTTGATAATAAAGTACCAACAGATGTTAAGTTACCTGATTCAAGGTTGATGATACCTAAGTAGCTTAAACTTGTTTCAGAGAAAATAACACCAGGAATAACTAATACACATCCTGTAACTAATGTACCAATAGCATTAGGGAAGATATGTTTGAACATAATTCTTCTATCACCAGCACCTAATGTTCTAGCTGCTAATACATATTCTTGGTTTTTAAAACGATAGAATTGCATACGTGTTCTAGCCGCCATACCTATCCATCCAGTTAAGAAGAACGAGATGAATAGAATAAGAATTTGGCTTGAACCTTCCATATGGAATTTTAATAATGTAATAACAATCATAAATGGAATTGCAGATAAGATATCTGAAATTCTTTCCATAACTAAGTCAATCTTACCACCATAGTAACCTTCGATTGCACCATAGATTGCACCAACAAATAAGTTGATAGTAGCAACAACTACAGCTAAAATGAATGAGAATCTAGCACCACTTGCTAAGCATGTGTAAATATCTTTACCTGATTCAGTTCCACCGAATACATAACATGCTTCTTTAATACCATCTTTTAAAACCACTTCATGGTTATAACGATAATATTCTTTATAGCTTACTCTAATTTGATAACCTGATTGGTTTGGAATTGAATAATCATATAATGGAGTTTCCCCTTCAATTCTTGATGAAGTGTATGGATCTTTACCTGAATATTCTAAATAAATGTTTGTGAAAGTTGGAGTACCTTTTGAATCTACTTCTACTAAAGCAGCAGTACTACTGTTAACATTTTGAGTAGCAAACCAGAAGTTCGCATCATTCTTATCTCTTTCCATTGTAGGTCTTAAAGCAGGATTAGTAATTGGATAAATTACTTGAATACCAGTTTCATCTTGGTATTTTTGGATTTGCTTATATTCTTCTTCAGAAACACTGATGAATTTTAAACCTACTGCGTTATAAGTATCATATCTAAATTGATATGCAGTCGTCTTTTTACCAAAATATAATTCAGTAACTTTTTCAAATTCTTGATTTTTAATAGCATTATTTCCAGTTTCTTCACCAATACCATAATAATAGTAGAAAGATTCCTTAGATAAAGAAACTTTTTTACAACCATCCCAGAAATTCAAATTTAAAGCTTCTGAAAGTTTTGATTTAGGTAAACAGTAAGCATAATATTCATCTTGATAAGCTACTGTATATGGAGAAGTCCATGGACCAACAATTGAGAACAACACTAAAAATGCAATAATAATGGCAGCAATAATAGAAGCCTTATTCTTTTTAAAACGATTAAATGCATCTTTTAAATAACTAACTGGTTTAGTAACCAATTCTTTATCATGGATTTTTTCGTTATTATTAACGAAGACGAATTTATCTTTTGAAATTTGATATTCATTTGGTTTCATTATTTCGCCCCCATTCTAATACGTGGATCAATAAAGCCATAACTTAAGTCGATAACAATACCAGCAGCTAAACCGACAAAGATATAGAATGCTGATAATACCATAAAGAAGTCATAGTCTTTAGTATTGATAGACATTAAATATAAACCACCAACACCAGGAATAGAGAAGATCTTTTCAATAATTAAAGACCCACTTAATACAGAAACAAATTCTCCGATGATAGATGGGAAAATAGGTACCATGGCATTTCTTAATGCATGTCTAACAGTTGCTTGACCTTTAGTTAAACCCTTAGTTCTAGCTAATAACATAAATTCACTAGTTAAAACTTCTGTTAATTCTGCACGTGTTGAACGACAGTAACCGGCAATTGAACCGAAAGATAAACAGAATACTGCAGGTAACATAGATGCTAAAATATCAGGTCTTAAGAACTCAGTACCAGGTAACATAGTAATTTCAAACCATCCTAATTTGAAACATAATAAATATTGGATTAAGAATGCATAAACAAAGCTTGGAACAGAAATTACAACCATAATTAATGTACTAATTAAATGATCTTGCCATTTATTCTTCTTTAATGCAGCAAAAATACCTAAACTTATACCTAAAGGTACAGCTATTAATGAAGATAATACATTAATAATAATTGTTGGAGGTAATTTTTGTACGAAAATTTCAATAACTGATTGTTTTGCATACATATTTGTACCAACACCAAAATCACCATCAACAAAAATTCTCTTTAAATATTTAAAGAATTGCACAGGGATTGGATCAAAATAACCTCTTGATTCATAATACATCATGAATTTTTGAGGATCTTCGCCAATCGGAACTTGAACATTGAATGGTAATAATTTTATAAGAACGAAACACATTGTAATGATTATTATAAATGTCATTAACATTAGTCCGATTCTTTTAAATACATATTTTAACATGTACATATTAATAACACACTCCTTTTAAAAACGTATAAAATAATAATACTATATTTTACTCTTTTTTTCAAGTATAAATAATATTATTATTTATACTCTTAAAACGTTCAAAATGTGGAATAATGAATTCCATTATTCCACATCTGATTTTAACTAATTATTCAGCAGCTCTTGTATAATCGATTTGTCCGCCAGCTGCAGCTACAGCTTCTGCCCATGCAGCATCATCATAAGTATATGATAAGTATCTCATACCACCATAACCCATGAATGTGTTGTATGTACGTGTAGCATATTCTACTTGGTAAGAAATCATTGATGCACTGAAGTAGTTTTGGATAGGTACTGTATAGTATTGAACTAAGATTTCTTTTTCTAATGCAGCGATTAAAGTTAATCTCTTAGATTCTTCTAATTGACCAATTGCCCAGTTATATTTAGCGCCTTCAGCACCATTTAAGCAGTCATACCAATCTAATAAGCCCATAGTTTCAGCTTCTGCCATAACGCCTTCCATTTTGAATGTTAATTCATGATTTGCAGTATCCCATGCAGCTGAGTACATATAGTCAGGACCTAAGTAAGCTAATAAGAAGTAACCTGGATCCCAAGCAGCACCTTCCCAACCACCTGTACAAACATCATATTTACCATCACGGAATGCATCTGCCCAGTCATCTGAATAGTCAACTAATTCAGTTTCTAATCTACCTTCTAATGGAGTACCTACTACTAAGTCTTTCCATTCATTAGAAATGAAGTCGAATGCACGTTGAGTTGAAGCGTTGATTACTGATGTACCAAAAGTTAATTTAACTTTATCAGTTTCATTGATTTTTCCATCTTTAACAGCTTGTGCATAAGCAGTTTTAACTAATTCTCTTGCTTGATTTAAGTCATAACCTGTAATAGAGTTATGAGCTTCATCTAATGATGCAAATTTAGAAACATCTACACCATAAACTTCACATAATGTCTTCTTAGCTATATCTTCGTTACGATAAACACCACCATTTTCAACATCATAGTAATGCATTGAGTTAAATAAACCGAAACCAGCTAATGAAGATGTAGTACATTTTTCATTGTATTCTGCTCTATTAATTGCTAATGATAATGCCTTACGGAAATCATTGTAAGCTAAAATTGTTTTATTATAACCTTCAGTTTGACGTTTTTCTAATGCAGCTTCGTTAGATTGTAATTGTAATGAACCTACATAATCATCTGGTGTATATAACGCTTGACCAGAGTTCTTATAGTCAGCTGCTACAGAAACATCGATACCAATTGAGTCTAATTGACCTTTTAAGAATTTTTGGAATGCTGTATTGTATTCTTCAATAACTTCACATTCAACTTTAGTTGTTTGGTATTGACCTTTATATTGTTTCATACCATAACCATACCAGTTAGGGTTAGTTTCTAATGTATAACCTTTACCAGGTTGGAAAGAAGTTAACTTGTAAGGACCCCAAGAAGCTGATTTTTCTAAGCTTGTGTTATATGTTGTAGTCCATAATGTAGAAGCTTCGTTTGGAGCAACTTTACAAGATTCATATAAATCTTTCTTAACTAATGGGAATGATCCTAAGTTGTAAGCTGCTTTATAAGATAATACATCATTACCTTTTTCATCTTTCTTTAATAATTCTAAAGATTTGTCTAATACGAATACTAATTCATATTTATCTTCAGCGAAGAAACCTACTTCAGAGAAATCCATTTTTGGATATGTATATTCATATGAGAATAAGTCTAATTCTTCATTTGGTTCAGTTTGCCACCAACCTAAAATCTTATCAAATGTAGCTTTTAAAGCTGCATCTGCAGAAATTTCAGCGAATGTTTTACCTAATACTGCTTTAGTTTCATCTTCACCAGCAATACCTAATGCGCCAACAACCCAAGCAACACCATTTGCAGAAATGTATGAACCATATTGTTTATTTAAGTAAGCACCCATAGCACATTCAGCACCTAAACTGAATTTTAATGTAGCATCTGCTTTAGCTGCATCATTCCATTCAGTATATTTATCTCTAGCCGCTACATTAGTAGTTTGACCTTGATAAACATATTGTTTTGCGTTATGAATAACTGTACCAGAATTATAGAAGCTATCAGCACGATAGTTTTGGAATAATGGATTTAATTGTTCTGACATAGAGTATACAAAGTCTTCAGCTGTGATCTTTGTACCATCATGCCATGCTAAGTCTTTACGTAATGTAATACGGTAAGCGTATTGTTCAGTTGCGTCATCTGGAACAGCGAATCTTTCATCTGTTGCATATTCAACTGTTACGTCTTCTAATTTTGTAGCTGCATCATAGAATACTACGAATTCACCATCTTTAATATTTCCTTCTTCATCATAAGCAAAGTCATAATTGAAGAAGCTACTTCCTAAGTAACTCATGATTTGAGTATCATTTGAGTCCTTATAAGTTAATTCGTTCCAGTCAGAAGGGCTTACAGCTGTATAAGTATTATAAGTGTAATTACCAGATGGAACTACTTTTCCACAAGATGCTACTGCTAATACTGCAGTACCAGCTGCGGCTAATAATGCGATCTTTTTTAATTTCATTTGTCATCTCTCCTATCTATGTTTGAAATTTAATCTTATTATACTCCTGTCAAAATATTAAATCAACACCTTTTTGAATAAAATTCGTATGAAAACGCTTACTTATAAAATTTTATTAAAAAAATCTCTTTTTTTTGCTTTTTTTATTATGATTTTAGGGGTTTTTAACGTTTTGTGCCGAATTATATTTGGCAAAACGTCCTTTAAAAAAATAAAATTCGGCGGTACAATAATCGTTTTTTTGTGCCGTGAAAACTTTTTATTTGCTTTTTCATTATTTTCATTATATAATCTATTTGTATTTAGTACCGGAAGATTTAAATTTCAAAGCGAGTGGCGGATGGTGAGAGCGCTATAATACTTCTTATCGGGAATTGGTTTAAAAAACTTAATGAAAGAGCCGAATATTCGGAATTAAGGTGGCACCGCGCATTTTTGCGTCCTTAAAAGCATTTCTTTTAGGGACGTTTTTTATTTAATTTTTTATATTATATATATAATAGGATAAAGGAGAAAAAATTATGAGATTAATTTCAGGAATTCAACCTAGTGGAACAATAACATTAGGAAATTATTTAGGAGCAATTAAAAACTTTGTAAAACTTCAAGAAGAGTTAGTGGATACTGACATTTTAGTATTTATAGCAGACTTACATGCTATTACTGTTTCTCAAGATAAACAAGCTTTAAGAAAAAACATTAAATCTTTAGCTGCTATTTATCTTGCATGTGGTTTAGACCCAAATAAAGTACATATTTTCATCCAATCAGAAGTCCCTGCACATAATCAGCTAGGTTGGGTAATGGAATGTAACAGTTATATAGGTGAATTAGAAAGAATGACTCAATTTAAAGATAAAAAGGTAAAACAAGTTGCAGGTGTATCTGCAGGTTTACTTACTTACCCTTCTTTAATGGCTGCTGATATTCTTCTATATGACGCTAATTTAGTACCAGTCGGTCAAGATCAAAAACAACATTTAGAATTAACTAGAAATCTTGCCGAAAGATTTAACACTAAATATGGTGAAACATTTATTGTTCCAGAACCATATATTGCAAAGACTGGAGCTAAGATAATGTCATTAGTTGATCCAGAAAAGAAAATGAGTAAATCAGATGAAAATCCAAAATCATACATTTCATTATTAGACGATTTACCAGTAATAATTAAGAAAATCAAATCTGCAGTTACAGATAGTGATGCAACTATTAGATATGATGTTGAAAACAAACCTGGCATTTCTAACCTATTAACTATCTATTCTTGTATTAGTGGTTTATCTATACCCGAACTAGAAGCTAAATATGCTAATAGCAATTATGCAGAATTCAAAAATGATTTAGCTAATGTTGTAGCAAAAGAAATTGAACCAATCCAAAAAAGATATAATGAATTAATCAATTCTAAAGAATTAGATAATATTTTAGACAATGGTAGAGATTATGCTAATTATTTAGCAAACCGTAAGTTATCTAAAGTTTATAATAAAGTTGGTTTAGGTCGTAAACGTTAATATAGTATTGTATTTTGAGGGCACAATTATTTTGTGCCCTTATTTATTTTTATGCAAAAAAGATAAATATATACAAAAAATGCTGCCAATTGCTTGGCAGCATAATTTTTATTTATTACTTATTAGGATATTCGATTTCTGCTAATCTCTTATAGTTAGCGTAACGTTTCTTAGCATCCTTTAAGTTAGTTTCGAATAATTCTTGAGCAGCCTCAGGATTAATCTTAACTAATTGTGCATAACGACCTTCATTCATTAAGAATTCTTGATATAAATCCCAGTTAGGTTCTTTAGAATCCATGATGAATGGGTTCTTACCTTCTTTAGCTAAATCAGGGTTATATCTGAATGTTGGCCAGTATCCGCATTCTGTAGCTTTCTTAGCTTCTAATTGAGACATGTATAAGCCCTTCTTAATGTTATGAGCGATACATGGAGAATAACAAATAACGATTGATGGACCATTATAAGCTTCTGCTTCTTTTAATGCTTTAATAACTTGACCTTGGTTGTAACCGTGAGAAACCATAGCTACATAAACATGGCCATAAGACATAGCGATTGAAGCTAAGTCTTTCTTGAATCCTGGTTTACCAGCTGCAGTAAATTTAGCGATAGAACCAGTTCTTGAAGATTTAGAAGATTGACCGCCTGTGTTAGAGTAAACTTCTGTATCTACAACTAAGATATTAACATCTTCACGGTTAGCGATAACATGGTCTAAACCACCATAACCGATATCGTAAGCCCAACCATCACCACCGATGATCCATTGAGAAGATTTAACCAAGTAGTCTTTTAATGATAAGATTTCTTGTGCCCATGGAGCGTCATTGCCTTCTAATGCAGCAACGATCTTTGGTGCTAATTCTTTTGTAGCGATACCAGATGTTCTGTTTTCCATCCATTCAGTACATAATGCTTTAACTTCTTCGCTCATAGCGTCAGCATTAATAGCCATTACATTTTGAATTCTATCACGGATAGTTTCGAAGCCCATGTTCATACCATAACCAAATTCAGCATTATCTTCGAATAATGAGTTAGCCCATGCTGGACCACGTCCTTCAGCGTTAGTAGTATATGGACTTGATGGATAAGAACCAGAATAAATTGATGTACAACCTGTAGCATTAGCTACCATCATACGATCACCGAATAATTGAGATACAGCTTTAACGTATGGAGTTTCACCACAACCACCACAAGCTCCTGAGAATTCGAATAATGGTTTAGAGAATTGAACGTTCTTAGCGTTAGCAGTACCTGCAACATCACTCTTATAAGTTACATGGTTGTAGAAGTAATCTGCGATAACTTCTTCTTTAGCTTCACGAGAAGCAGCCATTGTATGAGATACTAATGCTTTTGGTTTTTCAATAACACCTTCAGCATTTTTCTTAGGTTTACCTGGACATACTGTTAAACATACACCACAACCTGTACAATCTAATGTAGATACTTGTAATGTATATTTATAACCCTTGAAGCCTGTTGCTTCTAAGAATTTAGAACCTTCTGGTGCATTAGCAACTTCTTCTTCAGTACATAAGAATGGTCTAATACATGCATGAGGACATACGAATGCACATTGGTTACATTGGATACAGTTATCAGGAATCCATAAAGGTACATCTGTAGCTACACCACGTTTTTCATATGCAGCTGTACCATTTGGCATTGCACAGTCATCACCAAATTTAGCGAATGCTGATAATGGTAAGTTATCACCTTTAATAGAGTTAATAACGTCAGCAATTTCTCTAACGAATTCTGGACGATTTGCATCAACTACTACTTCATCATCGCTTAAGTTAGCCCATTCAGGTTTAACTTCAACTTCAACTAACTTATCAGCACCCATATCGATTGCTCTATGGTTTTGATCAACAATATCTTGACCTTTCTTTAAGTAAGTCTTAGTAGCGAATTCTTTCATATGTTGTTTAGCTTCTTCATAATCCATGATTTGTTCATTTAATTTGAAGAATGCTGATTGCATAATTGTGTTAACACCTAAACCTGGACGGAATCCACATTCTCTAGCAGCAGCGTTAGCAGCAATAATATAGAATTTAGCGTTCTTTTGAGCTAATAATCTCTTATATTTATTAGGTAATCTTTCTTCGATATGATCTTTATCAACTACAGTATTTAATAAGAAAGTACCACCATCACGTAAACCATCAATCATGTCAAATTTTTCTAAGTAAGCATCTAATGAACATGATACAAAGTGAGGTTTGTTAACTAAATAAGTTGAACGAATTGGTTTCTTAGAGAAACGTAAGTGTAAACGAGTTGAACCACCTGATTTCTTAGAGTCATAAGCAGCATAGCTTTGAGAATAGAAATCAGTATAGTCACCAACGATCTTAGAAATATTCTTACATGCACCTACTGTACCATCTGAACCTAATCCGAAGAATAATAATTCAGTTGTAGAAGGATCGATAACATCGATTTCTTCAGTAATGTCTAATGAAGAATATTTAACATCATCATTAATACCTAATGTGAAATGATCTTTTGGTTGATCTAATTTTAAGTTATTAAATACAGCGTTAATCATAGCTGGAGTAGTATCTTTACTTGATAAACCATATCTACCACCAACGATGATAGGTGCATTTGCTTTGCCATAGAATGAAGATTGTACATCTAAACATAAAGGTTCATAGATTGCACCTTGTTCAATTGTACGGTCTAATACAGCAATTTTCTTAACTGTTGCAGGTAATGCAGCAATGAATTTGTCAACAACAAATGGACGATATAAGTGTACTTTTAACATACCAACTTTTTCGCCTTTTGCTACTAAGTGTTCAACAACTTCTTCAGCACATTCACATGCAGAACCCATTAATACGATTACTCTTTCAGCATCTAAAGCACCGAAGTATTGGTATGGTTTATAAACTCTACCAGTTGCTTCAGAAATTTTGTTCATGTAATCTTCAACGATTGGATAAACAGTTTCATATTTTTGAGCTTGTAATTCTCTAGTTTGGAAGTAAACATCATCATTTTGTGCAGTACCACGAGTTTTTGGATGTGCAGGGTTTAATGCGTTTGCTCTAAACTTAGCTACAGCTTCTTTATCTAATAATTTGTCGAATACAGAATAATCTAATAATTCAACAGTATTAACTTCGTGAGATGTTCTAAAACCATCAAAGAAGTGTAAGAAAGGAATTCCAGCTTTGATTGCAGATAAGTGTGCAACACCAGCTAAATCAGCTACTTCTTGAACTGAGTTTGAACATAATAATGCGAAACCAGTTTGACGACAAGCCATAACATCTTGGTGATCACCAAAGATAGCTAATGATTGTGCAGCTAACGTACGTGCTGAAACATGGATAACACCTGGTAAACATTGACCAGCGATTTTATACATGTTAGGAACCTTTAATAATAAACCTTGTGATGCTGTATAAGTAGTTGTTAATGCACCTGCTTGTAATGAACCATGTACAGTACCAGCAGCTCCACCTTCAGATTGCATTTCAACAACCTTTACAGGCATGTTAAATAAATTTTTCTTACCTTGAGATGCCCATTCATCAGTATACTCAGCCATTGGAGATGACGGAGTAATAGGATAAATACCAGCAACTTCAGTAAATGCATAAGATGAATACGCAGCAGCGTAGTTACCATCTATTGCAGCTCTTTTGCTATTTCCACTCATAATAGTAGTGTCCTCCTAAATTTGATTTTTCTATATTCAATTATAACGCTTTTACTTTAATTTATCAATAAATTAAATACTAAAAAAACTTATTTTTGATATTTAATCAACAAATTTTGGTAATCTTCTTCTATTTTCCTTTTTAGAGTCTTCGAACAAACACCTAAAGGCAGTCTTACATTATCAGAAATAATGCCTTTTAAACTCATTAAATACTTTATGCCTGTAGGAGATTGTTCATTTTCAAAATCCTTTATGATCGGTTCATATTCAAAAAATATTTTTACACTTTCACCTAAATTTGTTGAATTACAAATGTCTGTTATCACATTTGGATAAGCATTGCCTATCACACTTATTATACCCATAACACCTAAACTAATACTTGGTAAGATAAGGTAATCTCCTTTAACATAAATATTAAAATTTTCTTTTGATAATTTAGAGATTTTTATAATACAAGCTATATCTTTTGTATCAATTAATACACCTACTATACTTTTATGATAAGATAACGATTGTAATAAATCATAACTTAATTCACCATTGCTATATAAGATAATTTTTCTTTTAATATTATCAGCAAGATATGTATAATATTTCGCTAATCCACTTTCATTACCACAAATATTTCTTCCAATGACATAAGCATCAAAATCCAAATTACATATATTTGAATTAAACTCTAAAACATCTTTTATACTACCATCAATTCCTACAAATACTTTCATCCTTTTATCAACAAACTTTATTACAAATTCAACTAGTTCAATTCTTTCTTCAATACTTAAACTATAAATTTCACTACATTCTCCTAAAATTAATATTCCATCAACTTTATTATCAATATGATAAGATAGTAATTTTATTAATTCTTCATAGCTAATGTTACTATCAAAATCAAATGGAGTCACTAAATCTATAATATTTAACACATTATCACCATAATATAATATGAAAAAAAGGAGATTTAAACATCTCCATTTTCTGAAACTATTTCAACTTTTAATTTTTCAACTAATCCTTTATTAAATTTAATGTCAAAATATCCAACTATAGCTATTAAAATACCACCTAAAGAATCTAACATTAAATCCTTCATTGTATCATAAAGGGCATCTCTACCTATAAAACCTTCACCTGTTATATTATCTTCAAATCTTTGCATGTTAGTACCATTTAAAGAATCAGCAAACCATTCAATTACTTCCCATAATGTTCCACAAGTTATAGTAAAACATAATACAAATAACACGGCAAAACCAGGACCTAAATGAAAAGATTTAAAATTATCATTTTTATTAAAAAAATTAAGTAAAACAAAACCTAAACACCCTAATAATACTCCACTCATTGCGTGTAACATACTGTCCCACCATCTAAATTTAATATAAAAATCTCCTATTTCACCCAACAAAAATGACAGTACAGAAAACACCAAAAATATTATTTCCATAACTGACGGAATATCAACTTTAAAAGCATGTTCTAAAATTGATGGTAAAAAAGTTAACAATAATAAAACAAATGCCATTAAAGCATTAAAAATTAGTCTACTTTTACTTTCATCATTATCTGTAATAAAAATAAACACTGTTGATAATATCATTATCATACCCGCTATTATCTTTGTAATGATAAATAAAATTGTCTTTAATTTATCTCTTTTCAAACTGACCACCTACTAACGTACTACAAAACTATAATACTATTTTTTAAAACAAAAAGAAAGAAAAAAATAGGTCACATCAAAAATGAAGTGACCCTTAATACAATAATCCAAATAGTAATTTACATATCTCCAAATAATAATACACTAACAATGCACATTACAAATCCGATAGATAAACCTAAAATACTAAATATTCTACCTTTTTTAGTTTTAATAGCTAATTCAGAATCCCTTTTACCTAAAATAGAAAAAACTAAGCCAATTGTTGATAATTCTATTCCCACATAACAAATAAGTGGAATAAAGCTACAAATAAAGCCTGCTAAACCTAAGCCAAATCCAATTTTACCAAAAATAGTAAAGCATCTTGGAACATGAACTTTTGGAGTTTCTTCATTAATAATTTCAACTTCTGGTTCAAATTCAGAAAACTCTTTTTCTTCTACAATTGCCTCACCACATTCTGGACAAAATTTAATTCCATCCATTAATTCTTTACCACAATTCTTACAATACATATCTTTTCCCCCTATCTATATTAATGTATTAAAAATATTAGTAATATAAAAATTCATACCCGCCAGTTTCTTCAACAAGTACAACAATAATTACAACTGTAAGTACCGACATAATTATCCCAAAAATCAACCCTAACACACTAAAAATTCTACCTTTTTTAGCAAATGACTTCTTGTTAGAATTCATACCAATTTTAGAAAAAATCATCCCTGGAATAGCCATGAAAATAGCACTAAAACAAGCAAAAGGTATTAAGCCAATTACAAATGCTGCAATCCCTAAACCAAAACCAATAAATGCGAAATTTTTTTCTTTTACATTATTGTTCACTTCTTTTTTCTCTACATACCCTGTTGAATTACCACAGTAAGTACAAAATTTAGAATCATCTTCTATTTGTTTACCACAATATGTACAATACATCATAATCACTTCCTTTCTATATTATGTTTAAATCATTTATATTATTTATCTTACATTCACAAGGACCATAAGATAAATAATAGTCATTATCCAACAAAATTGTATTAATATTACTATCAATATTTTTATTAAGTTTAGATAATGCTATACCCTCACCTAATATTTTATAATGGGTTTCTATTCTTGTCCACTTTTTAATTAAAAAATCGACTTCTTTATTTCGAGCAAATTCTAAATATTCTTCACTTGTTAGAATTTTCTTTGCAAATTTTTCCTTATCTATATTAAGTTCAATTTTCTCTATATCAATACCACATTCAACATCACTAATAATAATTCCAATATATTTATTGGTATGAGTTATATTAAAATAAATATCCGATATATAAGGCTTACCCTTTTCATTTTCCCAAATGTTAGTTTTACACAAATTAATATTAAACTCTTTTAATAATATTTTAGTTAGACAATACCAAGAAATAATTCTCGACTTTTTTAGATTAACATTATGAACATTACATAACTTTTCTTTACAATAATCTGGTAATTCGTTAATCATATTGTCATTATATTCAATATTTGTTATATCTAAAAAATATACCTTGCCATTCATTTATTTCTTTCCTAACTTTTCTTTAATTTGTTTATGCAAATCATCAACTTGAGTTGATTTCTTTACCCCAAATATACAATAATTAACAAAATGCTCACAATTATTTCTTAATATATCATATCCACCAGTACCTAATAAAGATATGGCAGTATTAACAATTTCATCTGGTGTTTTTTTTACTTTACGTTCTTTACGATCAAATTCTTTAACCTCTAAAAAACCACCATTTAAAAAAGCTTCAATTTTAACTTTTTCTACAACGATGCTTTCCGGTTTTATAAACATATCAAATGGACCACCAAATTGAATAACTTCTTCATCACCAATATAAATTCCATGATGATATAATTGATTAGACTTTACTCTAATATGATCACCTTTTACAGGTTCAATTAGTTTCCATTTTTCCATAGTACTATCCGTTAATGTAATTAATTACATCTCTTATCGTTTTAAATGATTCTAAACTAGCATTTGACATGTCAACATCAAACTCTTCTTCTAATGCAACAGCTAAATAAACTAAACCTATAGAATTAACTCCTAAATCCTCAACGATTTTACTGTCCATATTAATTCTTTCTGCATCAACATTACGATTAATAACAATACTAAATACATTAATTAACTTATCAAAAATCTCTTTTTCACTCATTATAATAACGCTCTTTTCTTTCTAATTATTTTCATACTTGCTGTTCTAGGAAAATCTTCTTTTCTAATAATAATCTTAGAAATCTTTTCATAATCATAAACAGTCTTATTAAATTCTTCTAATCTTTCTTCCATATATTTTTGAATATCTATTTCACCTAATTTAGCAACTAACGCTGGTCTAAGTGTAACTTCAACAATCAATTGTTCTGCCCCATATTCATTAACATCATCATATACTAATGAATCTTGAATAACAGGAACCATTTCATTAAGCTTGTCCTCTAAATAAGCTGGACTTACATTTTCTCCATTAGCTAAGACAATAATATCTTTAATACGTCCTGTAATATATAAATAACCTTCTTCATCAAAACGTACTAAATCACCAGTTTTAAACCATCCATCTTCAAATGCGTTAGCATTTTCTTCTGGTTCGTTATAATATCCATCCATCATATTAGGACCCTTTAACCATAATTCACCATTAACTACTTTAGTATCTAAATCAGGATATATAATACCAACTGATGTAGGTTTATTAGGATTAGGATTACCACTTACTAAGTTAGCTGATTCAGTTAAACCATAACCAGGACAACAGTTTACACCAAATTCTCTAAATTCTGTAACAATATATGGAGAAACTGAAGCTCCACCACAAATAATAGTCTTAACTTTACCACCTAGCATTTTTAATCCAAATTGCTTAGTTAAGTTTAAGAATATTTCAGCTAATGCTGGAACAACTATTAAGATAGTTGGTTGAACTTTTTGAATTTCTTTAAACATAGCCATTCTATCTCCTGCAAAGAAAATAGAACTACCTGTATAAAAACATGTTAATAAATTACGAATAAAACCAAACACGTGTGTTAAAGGCATAATTGAATAATATACTTGATCAAATATATCAGGTACACCATAAGTACCATTTAATACACCTGTCATTAAAGCACGATGTGATAAAACAGCACCTTTACTGCGTCCAGTTGTACCACCAGTCATAACGATACAAGCTGAATCAGTAACTTCAATGTTTGGATTATATTCTCCTAAACCATATTCTTCTTTAAAATCTACAATCTTAATAAATTTAACATTAGGTATAGCATTCTTAGCAAATTGTACTTTAGCTTCAACACTTTCATCATATAATAAAACAGTTAAATTATATTTCATGCAACAACCATAAATAGTCTTTTCATCTAACTGAACAGGTAATAATGTAGCAACACAACCATAAGCCATTGCACCTAATGCTGCTTTTGTAAAGTTATAATTATTTGGACCAATAACACCAACATTAGTCTTAACAATAACTTCATTTGCCTTTAAAGCAGCTACAACAGCTTTAGTATCGCTACATAATTGTTGATATGTAACATTACCATCATTAGTTATTACAGCCACTTTTTCACTGTATTCATTTTCAACTTTTTCTAATAACTCAACAATATTAGCTAATGGAACAAGTTTAGCGAAATCTTCTTCGCTACAATAATCTTTAAAAACATTACGATCATTCATATTATTCACCAACCATTTCTTTTAATTTAATTTCTTTTTCCCTAACTAAATTAGTAACTTTTTCAATCTCTTCCATACTTGGAAATCTAGAACTAAAATATTCACCTACATTTATTGCTTCTCCAACAGCAACTCTTTGGCGCTCAAACCAATTTTTTCTTCTTTTAATATAAATTGGTGTAATTGGTTTTCCTGACATTAAAGCCATCATTACAACACCTGATTTAAAAGTCTTAAGGTTTTCTTCTTTGTTGATTGTTCCTTCCGGAAAAACACCTACGAAATGACCTTTATCTAAACAATTAGTTATTGCCTTAAATGTTTGAATAGATGGACTTTCTCTATCAATTTGTATACAACCCACTGAATTATAAAACCATGTACTAAACTTTGTTTTATAAACTTCCTTAGCCGTAACATAGCATATTCTTCTATAAAGCATTAAACTATAGATGATAGGAACATCACCAAATCCCGTATGATTTGATGCGATAATGCCTGTATTTCTTCTAAATTTTTTAGCTTTATCATTTTCATAAATAACCTTCATTCTATAAAAGAATAACGCAGGCCAAGCAGTAAATCTTGCAAAATCTAAAAACCACATTTTAGGATCAAATATCTTTGCTAGAAGAGGTACTTTTTTATTCTTTTTCTTCTTTTTCATTCAGTTTATCTCCTAACATCTTAATATAATCCCTAACATAATTACTTAAAAACTCAATATTCTCTTTTTCTGTTTTAGTTTCATCATACATATCTCTTAAGTATAGCTTTTCTCCAATAACTACCTTTGCTTTTCCTTTCTTACCATATAAGCCATTTGTGTAACAAGGAATAACAGGACAATTACTGTTAAGTGCTATACTAACAAAACTAGGTTTAAACTCAAGCATTTCATAAGGATTTGTTTCTGGTATTTTCGATTCTGGGAAAATTAATACTTTACCACCCTTATTAATAATCTTTTCAGACTTTTCAACAAATCCAAAATCATAAATATTTCTATCTACTCTAATAGCTCCCATTCTATTTAAAAACCATGTAAGAAGCTTACCATTTCTATATATAACATCAGCAGTTACAGGTCTTATAACCGCTCTTTTGAATGTATACATATATAATGGATAATCCATAATGGCTCTATGATTAGATACTATTAAAGCTCCACCTTTGATTACTCTAGTTTGTGTTTTACTGTAATAATAAACTTTTCTTTTGTAATAAATCCAATCAAGCGGTAACGCTGATAGTTTTACAAACCAATATAAAAACTTATTCATAAGCAAACTCCTATTTAGAGGAAATATATTCAGCAGCTTGTCGTGGTGTATATAACTCTACACCATCAGCTATATCAATCATAAAATCCTCTTTTAATTTCATGATAAAACAAAGATAATCTAAACTACCTCCACCTAAATCAGTAATGAAATGTGAATCAAGTGTAATATTCGTTTTATCAACATTTAATATTTCAGCAATAATAATTATAACTTCATTTAATAATTCTTCTTTTATCTCAATTTCAGTGAAATTAGTATCATCAAGCAATTTATTATATGACAATAATTTTACTTTTCCCTCATTAATATATTTAATTAAAATCTTTCTACTAACCTTAATTGCAGATTCACTTGCAATTGGATCGTAAGTATAATAAACTCTTTCAATAAAGAAGTTAGATTTCTTTAATTCTTCTAAACCAGCATTAATTTCACTAACTGTTTGTTTTAAAATCATCTTGTTAGATATTTTAGGTAACTCAACAACAAGCGAAAGCTTTTCTCCATTTTCAGTGTCTAATCCTAAAATTGAAATACGTTTAGCTTTAGGAATAAAGATTTGTTTTTCTAACATATCTGGGTTTATCTTTTCTCCATTTGCAGCTATAACCACATCATCAACTCTACCATTTAAAAAATAGTAGCCTTGCTTATCTTTAATAACTAAATCTGAGGTATTAAACCATTCGTCTGATTTATAATTAATAACACCTGTTTTAGAAATAATAGTATGAGCAATTGAACGTCCTTTTACTAATAAACATCCTTCTTTACTAATATCATATTTAACAGATTTAAATGGCTTTCCAATAGAACATCTTAATCTATTTTTAAAGCTTGTTCTTAATTCTACTGATGTAATACCTATTTCACTCATTCCATAACCATTAAATAATGGATATCCTATACTGTTAAGTAATTCCATAGCTTTTGGTGAAATATAACTACCACCAGTAATTAAACATTGAATACTAGGACCAAAAGTCTTCTCTTTAACTTCCCTAAACATTTTTGAAGCTAATTTTCTACCTAATTTAGGAGATATTGATTGTAAGAAATTTGATAACTTAATACCCTTATAAAACTTCTTTTTAGTCTTTTCATCTTTAGAATTAATTTGTTTCATTACTTCTTTATAAATTGTATGCCATACAAGAGGTACCGCAAACATATGAGTAACTTCATGTTTTTTAATTGTATTAAGAATTGTTCCTGTTGATAAATCCTTTAAAAATACTAATGTACGATTAAAGAATCCATACCAAAAATAGCTAGCAACAAGCCCAAATATATGATAGAACGGTAAAAATGCAAGCATCTTTATATCACCATTATATCTTTTCTTTAATAATGGATTTTTCTTAACTACGTTTTTAGTGTTTTTTATTTGTGATGAAATAGCCATACCATCATATACACATATCTTAACATTTAACGAAGTAGCTGAAGTTGTTAATGCTATTTCATTAGCCCATTTAAAGCTAGAAATCAATTCAACATTACTTAAATCAATATCATTAATCATAATATGCTTTACATCTAAATTAGTTTCTATATCACTTATAATAACCTTTAAATCACTAAGTTCAACTACTGTTTTATTTAAAACATCACCTAATCTTTTATTAAGTAATAATGGCTTATATCCTGCCATTAATAATCCCCAAAATGTATAAACCCATTTTAATGAATTATCCATTAATATACCTACAAAAGTATTAGATTCATATTGAGATAACGCACCATGTAAAAAACTACCCATTTTAATACATTGTTTTTTACATTCGATATAACTGATTTTCTCGATTTTAAACCCGTTTGTAAGTTCAGCAAAAATACGATTGTTATCATCGTGCATTACGTTAAATATATCTTCAAATGTTTCATTTGTTGCAGATAAACTATTTAATTTGTTCTTAATAGTTTTATTCAAATTCTCCATTTTCGTCACCTTTTAAATATTATAATGTAATATTATACATTATAAATAGATTTATTGCAAATTTTATAATATTTTTATTGAATAAAAATCTTATATAAAATGTCAAAAGCCACCAAATTGGTGGCTTATAATCTATTGATTTCTTTCTTTTGCATCAAACTTTTTACGTTCAACTGTATCTAATATTTTCTTTCTTAATCTTACACTTTTTGGTGTAATTTCTACTAATTCATCATCATTAATAAATTCTAAACAAGCTTCTAATGATAAGATTCTAGGAGCTTTTAAGACAACAGTTGTATCTTTTGTTGATGAACGAGTATTAGTTTGTTGTTTGGCTTTAACTACATTTACTGCTAAGTCTAAATTTTTATTAGCTTCACCAACAATCATACCCTCATAAATTTGTTCACCTGGAGATATAAACATAACTCCACGGTCTTCCAACGCACCTATTGAGTATGCGGTTGATTGACCATCAGCCATAGATACTAATACCCCTGTTTTACGTTTAACAACATTCATAGCTTCCATAGGACGATATTCACTAAAGCTATGATTGATAATACCATAACCCTTTGTTACAGTCATAAAATCTGTATTAAATCCAATTAATCCACGAGAAGGAATATTATAAATTAATCTTGATTGAGTTTCTGTATTACTCATAGTTTCAAGAATACCATGACGGTTACCCATTATTTCAATTACTGAACCAGCATTTTCACTTGGTACATCAATTACACAATATTCAAATGGTTCACATTCAACTCCATCTATAACTTTAGTTATAACATGTGGACGAGATACTTGGAATTCATAACCTTCACGACGCATTGTTTCAATTAAAATACTTAAATGTAATTCCCCTCTACCAGATACTAACCATTCTTCTTTTGAAGGTATACGTTCAACTCTTAATGAAACATCTTTTTGAACTTCTTTAAATAATCTTTCTTCAATCTTAGTAGCAGTTACACTCTTACCATCTTTACCTACAAATGGTGATGTGTTTGTACCAAAAGTCATTTGAACTGTTGGCTCAGAAATATGTATTTTTTCTAATGGTTCTTCAAAACCTTGTGTACAAATAGTTTCACCAACAGAAATATCTACTAAACCACTAACTGCAACAATATCACCTGCATAAGCTTCTTTAACTTCTATCTTATCTAATCCTAAGAAACTATACAATTTTTGAACTCTAAATGGTTTAACACTTCCATCTAAACGACAACAAGATACAGTTTCGTTTGTTGTAATCTTACCTCTAGCAATTCTACCAATACCAATTCTACCAACAAAATCTGTATAATCCAATAATGCTGGTTGAAGTTGTAATGAGCCTTCAACATCTGTTTTAGGTGCTGGAATATTTTCAATGATCATATCAAGTAATGGTTGCATACCCTCTTTTTGAGTAGTTACATCACTATCTAAAGAACAAGTATTATTAACTGCAGACGCAAAACATACAGGGAAGTCTAATTCTTCTTCATCACATCCTAAATCAATAAATAATTCTAATACTTCATCAATTACCTCAATAGGTCTAGCTGAAGGTTTATCAACTTTATTGATAACAACAATTGGTTTTAAATGAGCTTCGAATGCTTTCTTTAATACGAATCTAGTTTGAGGCATAGTTCCTTCATACGCATCAACAACTAATACTACACCATCAACCATTTTCATAATTCTTTCTACTTCACCTGAAAAATCAGCATGTCCTGGAGTATCTAAGATATTAATTTTAACATCATTATAATAAATGGCAGTATTCTTAGCTAAGATAGTGATTCCACGTTCTTTTTCAATAGCGTTAGAATCCATTACTCTTTCTTCTACTACTTGATTTTCTCTAAATGTATGTGAGCTTCTTAAAAGCTTATCTACTAATGTAGTTTTCCCATGGTCTACATGGGCAATAATGGCAATATTTCTAATATCCATATTTTTCACCTATTTCTTCTTATATTCTTTTATTGGTAATGTGAATGAATATAATAATTCATCTTCTTTCATATTATACAATTCTTCAATAATACTTAAGTATTTTATAACATTTGTCACATTCTTATTTTCAGCAACTCTCTTGATTTGATTTAGAGTATGCTTAAATTTAGGATTATTTAAATCACATAAATTATCTTTATAATTTACACATTCTTTATTTTTATTAAAGAATCTATATAAAGATGATACTAAATTTGGAGAACGTCTATGTACTGTTAAACTATATTTTTTACCAGATATATTTTGATATATTTTTATTAATTCTAAACCTATAGAATATTTGATTAATTCTAATATATCATTATCATCCGTCTTAAATTTTAACATTCTTTCAATATGCTCAATACGCATAATAAGACGATGTTGATTTGATTTAGCATTAGAATAATTTTTTAGATATAATGACTTTAACTTATTAAGTTCAACAACATAATCCTTATTGTTTATATATGCATCTAAAACTTCAAAAGCTTGTTTAGAAAGTTTAGAAGCACTCTTATTTTCTTTTGCGATAGCATATAATGATTCTAATAAATTATTACATTCAATGTAATATGAATCCACTATAGAATTAAGATCTATTAATACCGATTCAACCTTATCACTATAATAAATATTATAAGAAAAATTATATTTCTTAACACTTTCATTATCTAATATACAATAAGCTAAATCTTTTGAATTATACGTTCTATTAGAAGGATGACCAACAACATCATTTCTAATGTATCTAAGTTTTCTAAGATCATCATTCTTATTAATGTTAATAAAAGCCTTACTTTTAGTTAATGAATAAGCTAATGAATATAACGAATCTATTGAAACAAATAAGCTTTGTAATAATGCATATAAATTTAATAAATTCTCACCAACATCATTAGTCTCTTCTTTTTCAAAATAAGTTTTTTGAATTTCATTAGTTGTTTCTAAAGCTGATAAAGCTGAAGAAACACTATAATCCTTTGAATTAAAATAATAATCTAATTCAAACTTCTCAATAATACTTTCATTTTTTAAGATTAGTTCCTTCAAGCTTTTCACCGCCTATTTTATAGATTTGTTAAATATTTTAAAGACTCTTCAAAATGCACTCCATACCAATGAGTATCTTTATCATCATATGTATTTTGAATAGATTGTGCAGTAAATTCACAAGCTATTTTAGTTGATTCAAATAATGAATATCCTTTGATTAACGCCCCAAAAAATGAACTAGCAAAACAGTCACCAGTTCCGTGGAACATTACTGGTACTTTGTTAGTAAAATAATAAGCAATTGATTTATCATTTACATCATAAATTAACGCACCTAGCTTATCTTCTTCAAAACTTACACCAGTAAGTATTACACTGGCATTAGTTATATTTGATAACTCTTTGGCGATATTTTCTAATTCAAATTTTTCGTAATGACGATACTCAATACCTAATAATAAACATGCTTCTGTAAGATTAGGAACAATAACATCAGCCTTTTTACAAAGTTTAAGCATTTCAGAAGGAAACTCTGTACTAAATCCTGGATAAAGCTTACCGTGATCAGCCATACAAGGATCCACAACATTTATAGCATTCTCATTACGACATGAATCCATAATATTTGAAATATATTCTATTTGTTTAATTGAACCAATATATCCTGTATAAAAACCATCAAATTTTAAACCTTCATCATTCCAATGTTTTTCAATCTTAGGCATTTCTTCAGTCAGATCAGCAAAAGTAAAATTTTTAAACATTGTATGAGTTGATAATACTGCTGTTGGTAAAACAGAAGCTTCAATACCAAATGCAGATATTATAGGTAACGCCACCGTAAGTGAACATTGACCTAAACAAGATATATCCTGTATTGTAAGTATTCTTTTCATAATTTCTCCTACTTGGCAGTTAAGTAAGCAAATAGTAACTTAACTGTATTTTCAATTGCATCTAAATGTGTTCTTTCCATACCATGACTAGCATGAACACCTGGACCAATTAACGCACCAGCACAATCAACACCACTTCTCCATGCCGCTCCAATATCAGAACCATAGTAAGGGAATATATCTAACACAAACTTAACATCATTTTCTTTAGCTAAATTAACAAGTTTATTAGTTAATTCATAGCTATATGGACCACCACTATCTTTAGCACAAATAGAAACTTCATATTCATTTCCAGCTAAATCCTTGCCGATGCAACCCATATCTACTGTAACAAACTCATTAATATCTTTATCAACAGTAGCGGCACCATGTCCTACTTCTTCTTGATTAACAAAATAAACATATGTATCATATGCAGGTTTTAAACCTTCATCTTTTAATTTTTTTAATACAGCTAAAATAGCACAAACACTACCTTTATCATCAATAAAACGGCTCTTTAAAAAACCACTTTCAGTAATAATAGTCTTAGTATCTATACATACATAATCACCATTTTGAATTCCTAATTCTAATGTATCTTTTTTAGAATGTATTACTTCATCTAATCTTACATACATATTTTCTAAACTACGCACTTTACTTTTAGCGTCCTCATGTACATGAACTGAAGCACTATTACATAAAATAGTACCTGTATAAACCTTATTATCTCTTGTAATAACCTTACAATATTCACCATCTAAAGTAGGAATACTTGGACCACCAACATTAGTAACAGCAAGTGTACCATCACCATTAATAGATCTAACCATTAAACCTAATGTATCTGTATGTGCACTTGTAGCGACCTTTTTAGAATGATCATTACCTTCAATAAATAATCTTACATTACCTTTATTTGTGATTTTAGCTTCATAACCAATATCAGCTAATAATTCAACTAAAAGTTTATTTATATTCATACTATATCCAGTTGGAGAATCACAACCAAATATTTTATATGCTATATTTTTTATATAATTCATGATAATTACCCCCATAATTATTTTACAAAATAATTATAAACCTTTTTTTATAATTTTACAATTTTTTTTTATTTTTATCTTGATTTTATTTATTTTCTTTGTTATAATGATTTGGCATTGGTAAATGGTCTGGTAGTTCAGTTGGTTAGAATGCCTGCCTGTCACGCAGGAGGTCGCGGGTTCGAGTCCCGTCCAGACCGCCATTGTTATGCATCCATAGATCAATTGGATAGATCGTTTGACTACGGATCAAAAGGTTAGGGGTTCGAGTCCTCTTGGATGCGCCATTTTAAACTTAATTTCCGGGCTATTTTAATTGTTCATGATAGAGGAGTCCGGTGTTTTGTAGAGTCTATTTTATAGGCTCTTTTTTTTATTTTCTAAAACGTTTAATATTTGATTTTTTAATTCTTCATGCTCTTGGTGTAAATAACGCTTAGTGGTTTGATATTGTGTGTGTCCCATTACTCTCATTATAGTATTTAAATGTACATTGTTCTTAACTAATTTAGTTGCGAAAGTGTGTCTCCATTTATGCGGTGTTATTGACTGTGTAATATTTAAGTCTTTTTTAATTTGCTCTAAAAAATGATATATGCTGTCTCTTTTCAATTTTAAGCCATTTTTACTTATGAAAAGGTAATTATTGCCGTTATGCCATTTTAAATAGCTTTCTAGGGCTTTTAAAGTGGTTTCTTGTAGAAATACCGTTCTTGGCTCGTGTGTCTTTGTATAGCTTAAATAAATGCTATTATTTTCAATATTAATATTCTTTAATTCAATGTTTATTAATTCATTGATTCTTACTCCTGTATCATTCATTAGATAAACTGCTAATTTATTTCTACTATTTAAAAAATTATTTGGTAGGTTTTCCATATACTCAAGTATATTTGATATAGTGTTTTCTTTAATTGTTTGTATTTCAGGAATCTCTTCTTTTAACTTTTTAATATTAGCTATTGGAGAATATGGAATATATTCAAGTTCTACATTTACTTTAATTATACTTTTTAATAAGTCCATGAATTTATTAATTGTTGCGTTCTTATAGTTCTTGGCCATAAGTATTTGAATAATTCGATTATAGCTAGTTTTAGTTATATCAGAAGTATCATAAATATTTAGATCCTGTAAAATTACTTTTAATATTTCCCATTTCTTTTTATAGTAAATTATTGTTTCAGTTCTACATTTACTTTTTGCGTTATTTATAAAATTTTCATATGCAAGATTAATTTTAATTGATTTGTTTCTATTTAATAATAAGTTACCTAGTGCATTTAATAATTCATCATTATTCATTTTAAAATCTCCTTTTTTTAAATGTTAACACTTAGGTAGTTCTAATATTGTACCAGTTAAATGTTATTATTTAGTTGATAAATCTTCTAATAGTAATGAATCAATACTTATATTGTATATTTCAGCTATTTTTATTAGTGTACTGGCTCTTGGGTCGGTTGTTTGATTCATTAATTTATTTATTGTTTGTCTTGTAAGTCCTAATTTAATTGCTAGTTGGTTTTGATTTATTTTAGTGCTTTTTGTTAGAAATTGTATATTTTTATTAAATAAATTCATTTTTTTCACTCCTTTGTAAGAAAATTAGTTGACATTGTTTGTATTTTGTATTAATATTTTTATGTAAGATATATTTCTTACATTAATACAATAATAAAAGGGACTTTATTAAAAAAGTCTAAAATTTATTAAATTAATCTCGCAACTTAATTATAATACATTCTTTTATTGTTGTAAATCTTTGACATTTAAATACTGCTTAACTTTCATTTTAAGGTGATATTATGAAGAATACATATAAAAGTTATATACATTTAGCAAATGGGAATGACGTTGATATTAATTATGAAATTACTGACGGTAAAATACAATTTTTAACTATTGGTGATACTGTTTATGGTATGAGTTGTTTTAATTTATATATCGTTTTAAACGTTTTAAAAGATATAGTTTATATTCCCGAAAAACATTTAGAAATATTAGAAGAAAGAATTTAAAAGGTGATTAGAAATGAAAGTTTTACATGAAAGAAAAAAAGCAAATATTAATGGTAAAGATATTGAGTATGATTCATTCTCAGTTAAATTAGATTTACCAAATGTTGGTGAATATGTTATGAATTTACCAATTGAAACTAAAGGAGAAAAAGAAATTGTTAAACAGTTAATTGACTCAGCTGATTTTCAATTACAAGTTAAAACACGTGAAGACGGCAATATTATTTTAAAACCTGTCATTGTTGTACAATTAAGCGCTCTTGTTATTATACCTGTGCAATTAAAAGTTGATTCATTAATGTTAGTTAGAGTTGCTTTAGGTTGTTAGTTTAAATTAATTTGTTAAGCAGTATTTATAGAAAGGAAAAAATATGTGGTTTGCATTAATAGGGGCTTTAATAGGCTTCTTCGGTTATTTAGCTTTTTTTGGCATTAAGAAATTAATTGAAAAGAAAAAAGAAAAAAATGAAACTAATGATAATGATATTGTTTAATATCTATCATAAAAATACATAAGAAAGGAGACTATTCGACATGACAAATGTATTACAAGAAATTGTTGAAATTTTAGTTTCTGGTATTACAGGTTTAGCTCAACGGCATTGGTGAGGGTCTAAATACTATGGCACAAGCTGTATTTTTAGATAATACAGGAGAAACTCCTAAGTTATCAATGTTTGGCGGTATCATTTCAATTTTTGCAGGTATTGGCCTAGCTGTTGGCTTAACTACTTTAGTTACTAAATTCATTATGTCTTTAGGTGCTAGAAATTAATTTATTGACTCCTATAGCTAGGAGTCTTTTTTAATGCGGTATTAGTTGCAAAGGTTCAACGCTAGATTGCCGATCTAGAACTACGAGTTCGATTCTCGTATACCGCTCCAGTTTAAAAATTTTGAAAGGTGGTTTTATTATGTTGTTTTTAATACTACGGCATAGTTTTAATTATTGTTGTATTGTGTGTTTTAATTAAATTTAAACATTTAAAAGTTGAATGTGTGATTTTGATAAATGGTGCTGTTAAAACAGGGAAATCTACTTTATCAGTTCATTTAGCTTATAAACATTACAGAAAAAATTTAAGAAAATATTATATTAAAAAATTCTTTAATCGTAAAAAGAAATTTGAAAAACCGCTTTTCTATTCTAATATACCTTTAAAATTTGATTATGTTCCAATTACTAATGAAATATTAACACGTGTTAAACGTATTCCTTATGGTTCCGTTTGTTATTTAGGTGAGTTTTCTTTAGTGGCTGATAATATGTTTTATAAAACCGGTTCTATTTTACAAAATGAAACCTTAATGTTGTTTATGAAACTATTCGGCCATGAAACAGGTGGATCAGGTAAATTATTTATTGATACTCAAGCTGTTGGAGATTTACCTGTAAATGTTAGACGTTGTTTATCTAGGTACTTATATATTGAGCGTTCTATAAAATGGATTCCGTTTTTATTAGTTTTTAAAGTTCGTGAATTAATGTTTAGTGAAGATAATTCTTCTATAAATACTTTTTCAAGTGATATAGAAGATAACTGTAAAACTTTAATTATTTCTAAACGTATTTGGAAGAAATTTGATTATTGTTGTTATAGTACTTTTACTGATTCTTTACCTGTTGAGAATCATGTTGTAAAAGGTAAAGATTTAAAATCTTTAAAAGTTGAAAAACTGCCAAGTTTTAAAAAATATTTAACTATTCCAACTTATGAAAGGAGTGAAGAAAATGGAAAGCAAACAATTAAATCGTAAGTTGTCTAGTTTATTTTGGTATATACTTTATAGTTTTCCATTATTAGTTTTTTTAATTGTAATGGTTTCAAATGTTCTTTTAAAGCTAGAATCTAATAATTTATTAGAATCTACATTATCTGCTAGTAATAGTGTATTTAGTTCTTTTACTATTTCTTGGTTAATAGATTCTTTTAAACGTATCTTTGAAATAATTGGTATATCTGATATATCTTCTATTTCTTCTACTTTTATTATTATGGTTCTAGTTTGGTTTGTTCAAATGATGTTAATACATGTCATTGTTGACTGCTTAACATTTATATTTAATTTATTTCATAAATTAATGGAAAGGGTGTTTTAATTATGTTTAAAAAAATTTTTACTGGTTATTTACTAATTGGTTTATTTGCTTTAATGTTGTTTTTAAGTGTTCCAACAAGTTCTATTGATTCCGCTGCTAGAAAATCAAGATTAAATTCTAATGATAATGTTTCTACTATTTCTACGGGTTCTCTTCCTATTCAAGATGAAAATTTTCCTTATGTTCATGAATTTAGTACAATTTACGATTTAGTTTATTGTAATTATTTTTATGTTCCACGTGAAGATGATTACCCTGTTAATACTTATTTTTGTTTATATTTATTTCCGTCATTTAATTATCAAAATGAAATTGAATGGTCTTTAGGTTTATCTTCTATTAAAGTTGACCCTTTTAATACTTCTTTTCCTATTATTAATGATTTAGCTTATTCTTATTTAAATCCTGATCTTAATTTTGATTTTTCTAAAGATTTTTGGATTACTGATTTTTCTGTTTCTCTTCCTTATTTAAATGATCAAGAATCTTTTGAATTAGAGTTTGAATTTGAGTTTAATAATTCTGATACTATTTTTTGTTATTTGTATGCTGAATTTGAAGATTTTTACCAATATTATGAAATTTGTGATTTAGGTATTCCTAAAGGTTCTTATACTAACCAAATACGCTATTTTGACGATAATTACCTTTTACCTATTGGTTCTTATAAGGGTTACCCTGTTTCATCTTTTGTTTATAATTCTACTGCTAATTCTATAAAAGCTGTTTCTAATTATAGTGAATATATTAGAGGTAATGATGTTGGGTTTGATAGTGGTTATGATTTAGGTTATGATGAGGGTTATGATTTAGGTTATGAAAAAGGTGATAATTTAGGTTATAACAATGGTTATAGTGTTGGTTATGAAAATGGTTATAACATTGGTTTGGAAACTGGTTTATTAAATAATACCTCTAATGTTATTGCTCCGTCTAATATTGATTCTATTTATTTTGATTTTCATTACCCGGAATCTCAATTATATTTACAGGGTGAAGATTTAACTAATTTTTTAAATCTTACTTTTTCTAATGGTGCTTTCAATTTAAAGCCTTACATGTCTACATTGTATAATTATGTAAAAAATAATGAAAATATACCTGATATGGTTGCAATGGAACAATTCGAAATTGTTTTTAATTTTAAATATAATATTGATTCTAAAAACATTGATTTAGTTGTTTCTAATATTGAATCTATTGAATTTTTTGATATTTCTAATTCTTATAATTATGATATTATTGATTATTCTTTAAGTAATCCACCTGTAAATTATAATTTTAAACTTGATTTAGAAAATTTATCTATTTTTGCTATTTCTTTTACTACTAATTTAAATTTTAATTTTGATACTTCAACTCAATTTATCGACGGAAATGTAATACCAGTAATTAAAAATACCTTTATTTCTCAATATGATAGTGGTTATAATTCTGGTTATTCTACAGGTGTTAATGAATCTAAAAATAAAATAAATGAATTAAATGAAGAAATAAAACAACAAGATAAAGACATAGCTTATTTAAATGATAGATTAAATTCATTAACTAATGGTGATGATTTTACTTTAGCTAATTTATTTTGGTCTATTGGTGGAGTACCATTTGAAACTATTAAATCTATTTGGAATTTTGAATTTTTAGGAGTTAATTTAACTCAATTTTTCACTGGTTTAATTACATGCTTATTACTGATTTATTTAATTAAGAAATTATTCTTTAAGTAGGTGATCATATGAGAAGAATTATTATTGGTTTCTTTTTTAGTTTATTGATAGTATTTATTATTTGGTTTATTACAGGTTATATTGTTCATGGAGATTCTTTATTTGATAAACACTTAGATTTATATGGTACTTTTAAGTTACTTGATTTGGAATCTTTAAATGTTAACTTTGGAGAATTAATTCAATATTTATCAGGGGATTTAACTCTTATTAAAATGGATTTGCCTGATTGGTTAGCTTGGTTTGATAATTTTCTTACTATTTTAATTGTTCCTTTTATTTTTATTTTTAAGCTTTTATTGTTTTTAGTTAACTTATTAAAAATCATATTTACTTTGGTTTTAAATCCTAAATTTATTTAAAATCAAGATGACTTGAAAAGCGAAACACCTTTTGGTGTCGCTTTCAAGTCTATAAAAAAAATTTTATTTTCGAAAGCAAAACCATTTATATTAGGTACACAGCATTTATAATTTATTGACAATAGTTATCTACTAACTATTGGCAAGTCGTTAGACTTATAAGCTGTGTCGGTTCCTGGTGTAAATGGTGGAATTGTAGAAAATTAAATTATTTTTATAATAATAAATATTATTATAATTAAATATAAAAATTTAGAATTTCTAAACATAAATTTAGAATTTCTAAACATTAAAAGATTTAATGAAAGTAAGTTATAAAATAAGGCTTTTCGTTATTAGAAAAGGAATCGGCAAACGATTATTTATTTATAATCGTTAAGCGGAACGAACCGCCAAAAACCAAATATTGATAATGATTAAATAATTCTCTATTTTCCGTAATTCGTAGGTAGATGTTAACGAACACTCCCCCAAAAAATTTAAAAGGAAGAAAATGTTGTATTAGAAGAAAATTTAATTAATTAACAATTTAACCCCTCGGGCAGAGAGTAAGAATCAAAAGTTTTAAATAAACTCATTTCGAAGAACAAGTTTAAATAAACCACCAACAACAACTTAAACCTAAAATTTTTCTAATTTGACAGGCTTTAGCCTTTCTAATTTGAAAAATCCCGAACCCTCCAGGGTTCGCAATAACCAAAACTAATAAGTCTGTAAACACTAGGAAGAATAAAGAATTATTTAATCATTATCAATAATTAAAAAAAGCTTTATTTTATAATTTAAAACAATACCAGATATACACCAACTTTACCACACATGCACACGTACACGTACACGCATACGTGCGCAGACTTGATATAGCGCACGTCTTAGGAATGAAAAAACATACTAGAAAGGTTAAAAAAATGATTGATTTTGTAGAAGAATTAAGACTTGAAATTTATGCAAAAAATAAAGTTCATTTCTTAAAGGAATTAAATAAACTTGAATATGAATTTACAATTAATAAGATAAATGAAGAACAGTTATTTTATAGTTGTAATGATTTAAAGAAACGTTTATATCATAAAGTTTCAAAATTAAAAAAATCTCCTGATTATGTTTTAAAATCTAAATGTTTAAAAACTGGTCAATATATGGTTGTTAAAAAAATGAATAATATTTTATTTAAATTTGAAATGGGTGAAATTGATTCTCTTGAATTAAATAATGAATATGAAGAATTGAATAAAATGTTAGATTTAAACTTATATAATGAATGTCAAAAAATGTTAAAAGCTGATTATCAAAAAAGAAAACGATTAAAAAATAGAATTACTGAAATTTTATCAAGTGGAAAATGCTATTTTGTTACATTAACATTTAATGATCATTCATTAGAACTATTACCATATATTAGAAGAAAATACGTTCAACAATGGTTGAAAGAAAACTCTATAAATTATGTTGGCAATATTGATTTTGGTAAAAAGAACGGTAGAGAACATTATCACGCTATCGTTAGAGCTGATTATTTAATGAATTTTACTTGGAATTATGGTTTTATGGATTTTGAAGAAATTAATCATTATTCAAGCAATGAAAAGTTAACAAGTTATATTTTAAAACTTACTAATCATGCTTTAAAAGAAACTACTAAAAGATATGCGTTATTGTATCCTAAAAAAAAGAAAGAGGTTTAATTAATATGGATGTTGTTTTTGATTATTTTGATGAAATGATAGATTTACTATAGATTCTTTTATTCGTGAATCTAATTTATCTATTGATGTTATTGCTTGTGATTTAGGTTATTCACCTGATTTTATTTTTAATGTTTTTTGTGGTTATTATAGACCTAATTTAAAAATATTGGTTTATTTATTAAATAAGGGTTTATATCTTTTAGAATATTATAATGAAAGGTTAAAAAGGTTTTATTATGAAAATTGTAAATAAAATTATTTTAAAGCATTTGGCTTGTTCTTATTTGGTGCATTGTAAATTAAATACTGATAATTTATTATCATTTGAACGTTATCTTGAAATTTATAATTACAATATTAAAAATTGTGTAAATGATATTTCAGATATTGTTAAAGGTGCTGAAAAGAAAATGAAAGAATTAGAAAAGAAAAAAAATGACAATTAATGTCATTTTTAATTTAAAGGTACAATATTAGCTCCACCTATAGTGTATATTAGTCTTGTGGTGGTAAAATGTATAGTTCTATAAGTAGTAATTGTGTTAATAATTTATATATCTTTTATCGGTTATTAGATAAGCGCGAGATTAGATTTTCCGATTTTGATATACCTAAATATAAATTTAAACGGTGTATTGCTAATATAAGATTTATGTTAAGTGAATATCAATTATATCATTTAGAATTGATTTATAATTATAGTACTAATTCATATCAATTAATTGGTGATATATAAATTTAGGCGTTCGAGTCCTCTTGGATGCGCCATTTGATAACACAAGCTGCTAAGGCAGCTTTTTTTTATTTCCTAGAGGACTCGAACTCCTGTTAATATAAAAAGGTCGGTCACATACACGTAACCGACCTTTTCTTATTCTTCTATACTTTCTTTTTGTTTGTTTTTAAGTTCATACATATTTTTATCTGCTATCTTTAACAATTCCGATAAATCTCCTTCATGTTCATTAGATAAAGCCCAGCCATATGCAAAACTTAATTTAGGCATACGATCTTGATTAAAATCTTTTGTATAACGTTCTAAGTTATCAGCAATTCGTTTCATCTTTTCTCGATTACAATCTCTTATAACAGCTATAAATTCATCCCCACCATAACGACCAATAAAATCATTCATTGGTATAGATTTCTTTAATATTTCTGTTAAATCGATAATTAATCTATCTCCAGCAGCATGGCCATAATTATCATTTGTATATTTTAAACCATTAAGGTCAAACATCATAATTGCACAATTCTTAAGATTAGCATATTCTTTCAGATGTTCAATACAACTATTACTGTTATATAAACCTGTTTGGAAATCACGATAATACTTTTTATCATTTTCACTTAATGAATTAATTACGATAATTAAAGAATATGCGAAAAATGAAATAAATGTGAATGCTAAATTATCTGTGTTTCCTTTTACAAAATAAATAATAATATCTAAGATGCCACCTATACTTAATACACCTAAGAACAATGGCAATAATTGCTTAATAGATTCTTGTTTTTTACTGAAAAACTCACCATTAATCATTACTATTATGATAATTGAAATAATAGTAACAATCATAATCGCAAGTAATAATGAAATATTAACTCTAATGTCAAAAACATTAAATAAATGTAAACATAATCCCACAACTATTGTAGTAAAATAAACAACAAATACTAACTTTAATGGGAAGCTATTCTTTTGTTTAAACAAACATTGAACATATTTAATTAATGGTAATGGAGCCAACATTAATGATATATATGATATATAGAACAACAATCTAGGATTACCTTTAATAAATAAAGGTGCTAGATCTAAATCAAACAACTTCCAAAAAGAAATAAGTATCGCAATTAAACCTAAATAAACAAAACTCTTATCATGAGCTCTATGATGATATTTAGAACGTAAGTGACCAACTATTAATACAATTCCTATACTTAAACAAGCTAAAGCTATAATTAACCAAGTTAAATCACCAACTAATATATCAATAAAAATATCATATTGTGAACCATGTAAGAATTCTATTTCATCCTCTACAACATCAAAATATACAGGCGTAAGTTCTACAGTAATTATCTTATTCTCATCATCATGAATAATCGGAACAATTACCCAATCACAACCTAATGTACGTCCAACATTAGTAGTTTTGCTTGGACAAAAATCATAAACCAATTCATTTTCTATATAAACTTTAGCGTAATGATGTACAACATAGAATGCAAAACAGTTTGCGTTAGTATGGAAATCATCAATTGTCATTGTATAGCGTTTAACTACACCTTGAGGTGCTGTCTCATCGATTATTTTTTCGTATTTTACATCATGTACCTCATGATAACCGTCTGTAACACGATTATCAGATTTTGTATAATTATTATTAAATAATAATAAACTTAACAAAATAATTAAAGGTAACGCTAATAAGCATAAAAATAAAAATTTCTTATATTTAATTTTAGATAAAAAATTATTCATATCTAAATCACCAACTTCATTTTTAAATAAACAAAACTTATGTTATCTTATATTATATTATATTTTAACAAAAAAATATATATAAAAACGAAAAAAGTCTTATCTTTCGACAAGAACTTTCTTCTTAGAGATGTATGAAATTAATAATTCCACGCTTAAAACAAATAATATAAGTATAATACTCCAAGCATACAAATATTCCATCTCCATAGCAACTTCCTTATAATAAACAAATTCATTACCTATAGAATAGTTAGGTTGACAAATAAATTCAGCCATTACTAAAACCTTAAGACCTAATCCTACTGATTGAATTATTGAAGTTAATATAGCTGGAAATATTATAGGTAAATGTACACTAAATAATACTCTTGGAGTTACACCTGTAGATAATTTAACCTCATCTAATATATCAGTGTTTATATTTTCTAAGCCTATTAATATAGCTTCATATACAACAGGTAATACAACTACTCCTACTATATAATAAGGAGCATATTCTTTATTAAATATAATCCACAAAAGAATAATAATAACCGCAATAGGCAATGTTTTAAACAGTGTGATTAAAGGCTTAATAAACCATTTAAATCTTTTAAAATGATAAGATAGTATTGCTAAAAGCATACCTAATAGAAAACATACAGATATTGATAAAACTAATCTTAATAATGTATATCCTAATACTTTATATGTATGAACTTTTGTAAATAATTCTAAAAAAGCTATAAATGTATCTTTAATACTTGGAACAACATAACTATTGTCTATTATCGCTTCACCAATAATCCAAATAACGAATATAAGTAATATACCTAAAGTAAAATAACCCTTCTTAACGATAGAATTCTTCACTAGGATTTGGCACTCCTAAAATAGTTAAAATATTATTAATTTCATTTTTAAAATCATTTGCTGGTTTATAAACTATATTAGTTAAAGGTATACTTCTTACAATTACATCTTTAGTCATAGCTTCAAAAGTTCTATCTAATGGAATTATTTCATCAGCATATTTTTCAGGATTTTTATTTAAACGTTTAACATTTGATTCTACTATCTTTAATAAACTATTAATATCTTCTTGTTTTTCACTATTTGGATTAACTAAAATACAAGCTTGTGGAACATCTGTTCCTAAAACTTGAGTTAAATCTAATGTTTTAATTTCTTTTTTATCATTAACAACTAATTTAGAAATTTCTGGTTCACTCATTAATGCATATTTTGCATCACTTGTACCACCTGCAAAAACTGAATAAACACCAGTACTACTTGGGAAAGTAAAGTCAATCAAAGACTCGTCTAAATTATTATTTTTATAAATAGTTCTAAGTACACTTCCTGGTATACCTGTTTTACCAAAACCCAAAACCTTTTGATTAGCTAAATCATTAACTGAATCTAGCTTATTAGAACTATCAGTAACAATATATGCATTGTTCATAGTAATTACAGCTTCAATAACATATTTAGAATTACCTTTTACAAATAATTGTGCAGCTAAATTAATAGGAGCAACTACTACATCATAGCTTCCACCTACTAAAGCGGCTTTAATACCATCAGCTCCATTAACAGCATCAATCTTAACGTTTTCTTCATTTAATAATCCACCTAAAGCTAAATAAGGTGTACCATATGGTGTAATAATCTTTACTTCACTTTCTACTTTAGTATTACCACATGAAGCAAGTGATAATGTTACTATCATTAAAAATATAAAACTAAATAATTTTTTCATATTTAAAAACCTTCTTTCTTGATATTATATTATATATGATTTATAATATAAATATCGTAACAAATGTTACAGAAATTCATATTTATAGGAGTTATTTTATGCATCCATTTTTTAATAATATAAATTATGAAAAATATAGTAAATTATATAAAATAGAACCTTTTAAAAAAGGTAGTATTATCTTTAGTGAAGGCGATACATGTAACACACTAGGATTAATACTAGAGGGTGAAGTTCATATCTCTACATTAACAAATAACGATAAAGAATATATTATATCTTCTTTAGTTAAAAATGATATGTTTGGCGAAAATTTATTATTTAATCCCAATAAAGAATATTTAGGAGATTGTATAGCTATTACAGATACTAAAATATTATTTATAGAAAAAGATAATTTATTTAAATTATTTGAAAATAAAACTATATTAGAAAACTATTTAACTTTAACATCTATTAAAAACACTAAACTTCGTAATACATTAAAACTATATAGTCAAAAATCTATTACCGATCGTATAATGTTTTATTTAATCAGTGAACAAAAGAAAATAAACTCTAATATTATACCTATTAACGGAAAAGAATCATTAGCTAAGCTTTTAAATATTCCTAGACCTTCTTTATCTAGAGAATTAATAAATCTTAAAAACAAAGGTATTATCGATTTTGATAAATACACAATAACTATACTTTAGTGGACAAAAGTCCACTTTTTTTATAAAAAGAAAAGTCCTTAAAATTTAAATCTTAAGGACTATTTTTTATTAATATTCATTTATTATACTTATTCTATTATTTATTCTTCTTATCTTTTTCTTTAGCTCTCTTATCTTGAATAATCTTCATATGTTCAGCTGTAATTAATTCAACACCGTTTTCTTTAGCCCAAGCCACACAACCCTTTAATACTAAAGGTAAGAATACTCTAGGTACACCAAGAATTGTTTCTAATGCTTCATCAGTAAACTTAATAACATCATCTACACGTTTAGCTGCATATCTAACTGATTCTAATGTTGTTTTTCTAACTTGTAATAATTCAGCTTTCATACGACGTTTTTTATGGAACCAGAAATTCTTACTATCACGGTAACCATAATCAACTGGTAATGGTGGGAAATCAGATGATTTAACACCATTAATAATGGCATCATGATATTTTTTCTTCATAATAATTTTATCAATTTTTAAAATGAAATGGGCACCAAATTGACTTGTTATACCATTAAAATCATGGTATGGTCCTTCATATCCATGAAGTTCACCAGGTTGATCTTTATCAGCACCATCTAATTCTCTTACCCAACTACATTCAATAACTTGAATAGCATCAGTCATCACCATTGGACGAATGTCTTCTGGATTTTCTTCTTCAATCATACTTTTTTCTAATTTAAATTTACATTTAGGCATTTTATCACTTGGTTTATCACCAGGCCATGATAATTTAACAGCTTCAGCAAATGTTTTTTTATCGTCATTGATAAAGTTAAGTGCGCATTTGCCATTACGTAAAATATTTTGAGCTGTGTTAGATGAATTACGACAACATAATAACATTGCGTAATAATCTTTACCAGCCACATAATATGGTTGGATTAATGAATATGGTCCTAAATTAGTTGAACCATCCTCACATAATGTAGATATAACTACTGTTGGCATTGGGAAGAATAAAGATGTTTGATAAAAATTATCTACTATTCTTAAATTTTCAAAACTACTCATATTTATATGTCTCCTTGATTCTATATACTAATTATATTATACTCTTTTAAATAATTATTTCAAATGTAAGAAAATATTGTTATAATTTAAATATAAAAAACGATTTATAATATAGGAGGCTATAATATGGCACAAACAAAAACAACTTATCATGTAACAAAACGTGAAAATGATGGTAGAGAATGGAAAGTTTTTATCGAAGAATCAAACAAAGTCATTAAACTATTTCCAACTCAACTTGAAGCATTAGAATACGCTAAACATTTATGTAAAAACAAAAATGATGGCAGTTATGTCTTACTTCATGGATTAGATGGTAAAATAAGAAAATATTAATTTTTCTTTACAATATCAAATAAATTTGATATTCTTTTTATGATATTTTAGGAGGAAGAAAAATGAAAAAAATTAAAATATTAGGTGGTATTGTATTAACTATTGTTTTATTCTTCGTTATCATTAATGTTATCCCACCAAAGAAAAACGTAAAAGAAAATCCATTCATTGTAGGTAAAGGTAATTTACCAATGGTAGCTGCCCATAGAGGGGGTACAGATAATAACCCTGAAAACACAATGTTTGCATTCCGTAAAGCTGTAAATGAAATTGGTATTGATATTATCGAAAGTGATTTATATATTACTAAAGATGGGTATTTAGTATACAATCATGATTCATATATCGATGAAACATGTAATATCAATGGTAATCTTACATTAGATGAAGTTGAAGATTTATGTGATGATAAAAATAAACGTCACTACATCAAGGATATGACGTTAGCCGAATTAGAACAATATAATTTTGGTTACTATTTTGAAGATGAAAATGGTAATCGTCCGTACAAAGATATGACTCAAGCTGAATGTAAAGAATTAGGTTTACAAATAGCAACTGTAGAAAAATTATTTGAAGAATTTTATGTATCAAATCCAGATTTATTATTCATTGTTGAAATTAAAAATGGTGATCAATTAGGATATCAAGCTTGTAAGATTCTAAGTGACACATTAGATAAATTCCCTAATTATAAAGATCAAATTGTTATTGGTACATTTAATGATGAAATTGAAACAGAATTAAAAGAAAAATATCCTGACCTTATGAGAGGGGCACCTACTGGTACTGCCGCTAAATTCGTATTAACTCAAAAATTAGGTATTAACATTTTTGATAATAGCGATTTTGGTTGTTTACAAATTCCAACAAGCTATGATTTAGGTATTACTATTAACTTAAATAAAAAAGCATTAATAAGAAGAGCTCATCGTCGTAACATCGCTGTTCAATACTGGACTATTAATGATCCAGAAGAAATGCGTGAATTAATAGAATTAGGTTGTGATGCAATCATGACAGATAACCCTATTCTATTAAAACAAGTTTTAGCTGAATATAAGTAAAATTAAAAGGAACTAGATTAAATTTCTAGTTCCATTTTTTTATGACTTATTCTTTTTTAAACTTTTAATTATGAATGGTAGTTGGACTAAAAATATTAATACTATTGCCACCAAAGAAAGTGAAACAAAATAGATATACCAACCATGATTTAAATTTAAAATAGGAAGTCCCTCCATAGGAGGCATTCTTAAATATAAGAAATTTGTTCCATATTGTTCTAATACACTGTTCATGAACATACCTATTAACACTATCACTACTAACAATCCTAGGTTTTTAAAAAATGTATTTAATGATAAATCAACTTTTTCAATTAACATTAAATAAAAACCGTAAAATACTAATGTTCCATGAATTAACATGTATTGCCAAACTCTTAAAATAGTTGGATCAACACCTTCAGTAGGAATAAGTAATGAAAAAGTTGCTCCTATTACCATACAAGGAACCATAAAACTTTTTATAGTATTAACAAACTTTTCATTTTTAACTATTTTAGTTAGAATTAATAAATAAATTTGAATACTACATAAATGAAATGATAATTGTGTTTGATACAAAACCATACTTCCATCAGGTAGTTGTTTCATTGATAAAGCAAAATGAATAATTTTAAAAATAACTAATAATACTAATACTATTGTTTCAACCGTTTTTTGTTTAACATTTAATTTCTTTATCAATATCATACTAATTACAATTAATGAAACAATGATAATCAACCATATAAAATGACCTAAAGTAAACATAATATAATCTCCTTTATTGTATATAGTATTATAGCACTAGCAAAATTAAAAACAAGAAAAAAGTCTGTAAACTTTTAAAATTTACAGACTTAAAATACTACTTATTATCTTTTACTACTTCACTTAATCCAGCAATTGTCGAGAACAAAGGTTATTAAAAATTATATTTTAATTTATATTCTTGAAATTTATTCCAAGGGATAAACTTGTCTCTTTGTAATCTACCAATAACTATAAATATAGGTACATTTATTTTCTTTGCAAATTCAGCAATTGATTCATATGAAAAATTATATTTATAAATAAACTTATTATATTCTCCCATATCAATTAAATGATTTTTTGCAAATTCATTAGCTTCTATTTCTTCTTCAATTATTTCATTAGGTGTTAAATCATATGTTATGGATACATATCTTTTTTTATTTTGATATGCATGGCCTAATTCATGAAAAACATTAAACCAAAATTTATCAGCATCTTTTCCGCAACCATTTACTGCAACTAAAACTGCATTATCACTAGATATCCATCTTGTAACACCACTAGTATTTGAGCCTGGTAAATATGGCAAAAATATAAATTTTACCCCTACATCTTTTAATATTTCTTGTATGGATTGTAATATTATATCTTCTTTTTCGAACATTAACTTTTTAATCTTAGGTAAAACTTCAACCATTTTTTTAGGATCATATTCACTACATTCAAAATCTCTAGCTTTAACTATCGCTGATGAAATCCAAGCATTTCTTAAAATAATTTGTTTTGCATCCATTTCTTTTTGTACACTTGTTCTACAAAAAGAAAACAATTCTTTCGTTTGTAGATTTTTTAATGAACTAACCATAAAAAATCTTCTTAGTTCATTTATTGTTTCTTCTTTATTTTTTGTATCGTATTTAACCCGACATACTTCTTCAATAAAATTCTTTTTAAAAAGTTTAACAACTTCCCATTCTTCTTCTAAATGATTTTCTTTTTCTAACTCTATCAAGTACATATTATGAGCTGTTTGTAAGTTTACCCAAAGTTCTACACTAGTTCCAAAAAACAAAGATAATTTGTAGGCGATATCAAAAGTAATAGGAGATGTTCCATTGATTATAGTATTTATTGTTTTAGGTAAAATTCCTGTTCTTATTGCAAATTCATTTTGTGTCATCCCTAACGCTTCAATATTATCCAAGAGATACACTCCAGGATGACTAACTGGTATTCTTTCACTCATAATGTTCACTCACCTCTATTATTTCAATTATTACTGCATTAACAAGCAGTTTCTTTTCATTTTCATCACATATTAACATATTTTTATTTTCATCAAAAGGCAAAATAATTAATCTATACTTACTACTTTTATGAATTGTCAAACTATATTGTTCACATCTATCACCTTTTAATTTATGTAATCTATAGAAAGGAAGCATCATAATATCTAGTAAATTTTTTGATTTTTCCAAAATGTTAATTAAATCAAATAGTTTTCTTGAAACAACTTCTCCAAACTTTTTTAATGCTTTTTTGTTGTCATTACATAATTGTTTAGTTTTTTCATCTTTATATATTAATTTCATATTCCGCCTCCCTTATTTCATATTACTACAAAAGTAATTTGATTTCAATGCTTAGTGTAAAAAAACACTCGTTTTTTTGTTTAAACGAGTGTATATATAATTACTTATTATCTTTTACTACTTCACTTAATCCAGCAATTGTTGCAGATAAGTTTTGCATATCAGATGGAATAATAATCTTAGTTGCTTGACCGTCAGCAACTCTTTCTAATGCTTCAAATGATTTAACAGCTAATACTTCTTTAGTTAAACCAGCTTCTACTAACATTCTATAACCTTCAGCTTGAGCTTGACGAGTTAACTTTTCACCTTCAGCTTCAGCAGTTTTAACTTTTAAAATTGATTCAGCTTCAGCTTCAGCAGCTTTAATCTTAGCTTGTTTATCAGCTTCTGCACGTAAAATTTGAGATTCTTTTTCACCTTCAGCTTGTAAAATTTTACTACGTTTTTCACCTTCAGCTAATAGGATTGTTTCTCTTCTTTCACGTTCAGCACGCATTTGTCTTTCCATTGCATCTCTAATATCCTTTGGAGGTAAGATATTCTTAACTTCAACACGATTTACTTTGATACCCCATGGATCTGTAGCTTCATCTAAGATAGAACGCATTTTAGTATTAATGATATCTCTAGATGTTAAAGTTTCATCTAAATCTAATTCACCAATAATATTACGTAATGTAGTAGATGATAAACTTTCTAATGCTGAAATTGGATTTTCTACACCATAACAATATAATTTTGGATCAGTAATTTGATAGAAAACAATAGTATCAATTTGCATTGTTACGTTATCTTTAGTGATAACTGGTTGAGGTGGGAAATCACTTACTTGTTCTTTCATTGATACAGTTTTAGCAACTCTATCAATAAATGGAACTAAAATATGGAAACCTACAGACCAAGTAGCATGATATGCACCTAATCTTTCAACTATAACTTTTTGTGTTTGTCTAACAATACGAATTCTTGAAATAAAAATAAATAATAATACAAATAAAACAATAATAGATACAACAGCAACAACTGTTCCTGCATTCATTAAAAACATAACTTATAACCTTCCTTTTCTTAATCTATTTTTTTAACAACTATTTTGTTACCTCTAAAAGTAACTACCTCTACTATTTCCCCTTCTTTAATAGTATCAGTTTCTTCTTCCATTAAGCATGCACTATAAATGATATCATTAAATCTTACTTCCCCATTTTCAAATTTAGAGATATCTTTCAACACCTTAACTTGTTTACCAACATATTCATCGATATTGGTACTTCTAAGTGCATTACTCAATAATTTCTTAGCTAGTGGTCTAGTACAAATAACTGCAGTTAAAGAAACCACAACGAATACAATAGTTTCAACATACCATGGAATAAATTCAAATCCAGATAAAATCATTGAAACTAATCCACCAACACTAAACCAAATACTTACTAAATCTTGAGTGACTGCTTCTATTACTATTCCCATAATAAATAGAAATAACCAAATCCAAACCATGTATTGTTCCATTAACTCTCTACCCCTTTCATATCAATAATAATAACTTTCTTACTTTCATCATACCTAGCGTTATATCTTTTATATTCTTTCTTCAAAATAGTTATATTAAACTGTTTACATAAATATTCTAATAAAGGTTTAGAACATATTCTAGCATATGTTTTAGATAACGATATTTGAAGTAAAGATGATTCCTTTAATTCACCACTTAATGCGTAATCTTTACTTATAGGATAAATATGCATTTCATTATTTACTTTATCAATAGCTATTCTTACTCTATAAGCTTCTTTAAGATATTCCATTAATGATTTATTAACGGTTATATGATTATCGTACAAGCTTACATATCCATTTTTTTCTTCTAATTCAAAAAATTCTAGCATCGTTTCATCCTCCTTCTACTATTATTATACTCCAAATTTATTTTTATTCAATATAATTCATAAAAATTCATAAAAATATTATAAAGAGAAAAAGTTTTAAAGAATTAAAATCAAAATTGCTTTAGTAATATTCATAAAATTAAAAATGTTGGTGGCTATCATCTTATAAATTGAATAATCAAGTATTCCCTCTTCATTATCCTAAAATAGAGAAAAAATAAAAGAGTCATTGCTGACTCTCTTACTTACTAATAATGTCTAAGTGAATTCTTTTTCCTTCTTTTGAAGCACCTGCATAAAGGATTGTTCTAATAGCCTTAGCAACAAAACCATTTTTGCCAATAACACGACCAAAATCTAAAGAATTAACCTTTACTTGATATTCAAGGTTGTCTTCATCATCATTTAATAAAATAACTTCAATATCATCAGGATAAGCTACCAAAGGAAGAATTAAACTCTTAATTAACTCTTCAAACTTTATCATGACACACCTCTAATTACTTTGTAGTCTTGATATTGTTTGCTTCTAAAATGTTTTTAACTGTTACTGTTGGTTGAGCACCGTTTGCTAACCATTTGTTAACCTTTTCAGCATCTAAAGTTACTGTAGCTGGGTTAGTTAATGGGTTATAAGTACCAACGATTTCTAAGAATTTACCATCACGTGGAGATCTTGAATCAGCAGCAACAATACGATATTTTGGAGCTTTATGAGCACCAAATCTTTGTAATCTAATTTTAACCATAATATTTTACACTCCTTTTTCTTTAAAATACGTAGGTATTATACCACAAATAAAAAAGGTGTCAAGTATTTTTTCTTGACAACTTACATTTTTTTAATAATTGTTAATTGAAAAAGTAAATTCCGCTCCTAATAGTTGAAAGTATTGAATTGAAAGACTAAATTCCGCTTGTTATAATTAAGTTACCTTAATTGTGGCTTTAAGGAGGTAGCCACATGAGAAAGAAAGTTGCTATTAATGTT
>JBGVFV010000054.1:0-46245 GCA_045121295.1 Candidatus Pelethenecus sp. | reverse complement strand
CCCTAGTATAATTAAATTGTACTTAAAATTATACTTTCTCCTTCCTTAATAAGGTTTGTTTATAGTTATGAGTACAACATAACTTTTATATCATCTTTTTAGATGTTATAATCGTAGTAAGCACTGTAGTCTGTTTCATTTAATACCCTACAGGAATCTTTGATTCTCTGGTTGAGGAGGGTTCAGCTACAGTTTTTCTTTTATATGGTTATTAGTTGGTTATAGCTCTCCTGTTAGAGTCTGGTAATAAGGAACTAGGGTACATTTTTAGAAAATTCTGTAGATAGCACCAGTGCTTAATTTTAAACATAAGGAGGTTGACATTATGATTTATGTCGGAATTGATGTCGCCAGTCAAAAGCATGATTTCTTTATCATGAACAATAATGGCGAAATTTATACTTCTCGTTCTGTTACGATTCCTAACACAAACGAAGGGTATAAAAAACTCCACAAATCAATCCAAGATTTTTGTGGAGCAAGTAATGATTATCAAGTTCGTATAGGGCTTGAATCAACCGGGTTTTATCACCGTAATATTCTAACATTTCTTTTGGAAAAGGAATATAGCGTAATGGTAATTAATCCTATATTAACCAATATGTATAAAAAGTCTATAAAAGTTCATATCGCCAAAAATGATAACTTAGACTCTATGTACATTTGTAAGTTTCTTCAATCACCTGATACGGTCTTCACGCCCTATACATTTATATCTTACCACAGTGAAGCTTTAAAATCACTATCTCGTGAAAGATTTTCTTTAGTTGAAGAATTAAGATTAGCTAAAATCAACATATATAAGCTAATTTCTCAGGTTTTTCCTGAATATTTGAAGCTTTTTAGTAATATTTATCAAGGAACAGCTCTAGCAATTCTTGAAAAGTATAACAATCCCGAAAAGTTATCAAAAGCTCATAACAGCTCATTAAGCTCTATGATACATGGAAAATGTTCAACAAAGGCTGTTGATATTATCACGGCAGCTAAACACTCTGTCGGAATCAAATCTGAGCATTTATACTTTCAAATTAACCAAGCTATTAATAGACTTAAAAACATCAGTGCTGAAATTGAAGAATATAACGAACAAATCAAATATTATGTTGATTTAATTAACACAAATATCCTTACAATACCTGGTATAAGTTACATTACTGCAGGATTAATTCTTGGCGAAATTGGCGATATCGCTAGATTTAAAAATGCAGATCATTTAGTATCTTTTGCGGGTCTTGATGTGATAGTTTATGAGTCAGGTAAATATAAAGCTAAAAACCTTTCTATTTCTAAAAAAGGATCTAAATATTTACGTTACGCATTATATCAAGCAGCTAAAGTTTGTTGGATGCACGATCCAATGTTTAACAAATACTACTTGAAGAAAAAAGCTGAAAATAAACATTACTATGTGATATTAGGTCACTTAGAAAAGAAATTAATTAAAGTTATTTATTCTATCCTTAAAGATAAAGATAAGAAAAAAACTTATTCTCCACAAATATAACCATATAAAATTTTCAAAGATCAAGATATATACATTATTCTGAATATCCATACGGATTTCATAAACACATTTAAAAATGTAGGGTGAAAGGCCCTTTTTGTCGTGCCTTTAATTTAACTATAAATAAATCTTAAATATTTTGATTTTTATCTTGATTTATTTATAGTTGGCTCCTAATATAGATTATTTTTTTTTATTATTGTTTCTTCCTCTATAAATATTATAGCACTATATTTTATCTAATAAAATATGATAACAGTATTCATAATTATTTTATTAGCATAAGTAGTGATATTAATATTTGTACAAAAGTTTTATTTTGTTTTTTCTAATTCACTATATGTTACTATTTTAATTGGAAGCCACTCAATGCTTTCACAATCAAAAAGAAAATCTACACTATCTATAAAATTAACGTTAATGGATAAAAGATATTTATCTTCAACTATTTTAAAACATGATATATCTTTTAAATATAAGTCTAAATTATCAGTGTAATTACTTTCAATCATATTATATTTATGACAAATTATATCGTATATGTAGAATTTTTCTGAGAAACCTGATCCAATACCTAATTTATATTCAACTCCACAATTAATAGCAACCCTAAAAATAAGAACACTATCATCAATAGTAAAACCTATGAATTCTGATTCATGTAATTCAAAAGGCAAATTTTGTTTTTTCATTTTTATTACCTCAACAAATTTATAATTATAATCTATCTAGCATTAACACGTTTTTGTCTTTCCCAACATAGGTTGTATAAATCTTCCTCGCTTAATAAATTATTATCATAAGCTTCTTGCATTCTATATAAAATACCATCTATATAAATGTAAAAGTCGTTCGAAAAACTGTATAAATATTCTTTTGTATATACTGTAAAGTGAAGATCACTGGTTAAAGTTCCTCTTATTTCAAAATAAACTAAATATAAATCATTAATTTTATTGTATGAAACAGTAATATCTGATCTTTTTGTTTCTGGGTGTATTTCTTTTATATATTGTTCCAAATAAGCTGTTTTAAATGTGTTAACTAATTGTCTTTCATTCATCTCACTTAATTCTTTTTTACAACTAGTAAAGATTATACTAATATTTATTACAACAAATAATAAAAGTATTTTTTTGAATATATTAAATTTCATAAAACCATCCCCCTTTTTTTAAGGATTTAAAGTTTTGTTTTCTTTTCTTGAAAATATTATAAAATCAATATCAATAGACAATTTACTCTTTGATCCATTTAGCATATAAATAAATACCTGTATATTCATTGTATTTATTTCCTTGAATATATCTAATTTCGTTTTTTGCTTTATTAATACTGAAATTCCATTCATTTATACATTCATGTTCTTTATACCAACCATCAAAAATATATCCATCTCTTTTTGGAGTTGGTGGTATAAATGTTATTAAACTATTATTATAACTATCCGCCCAATAATAACCTTTATTTGGAGAGTTATCATAATTGTATAGGTATGTTATGTTTGCTATTTTATGATTAGACGTAAAAGGATAATTGTTATTTAGTATATATTCATCATACACATTATAACCCCAAGTGAAAGTACCAGCTGATAAATCTACTATATTAAATGGATATTTCCAAGATATGAATTCAACATTTTCTGCATTTATAACTTTAAAAGTTTCATCTCCAAAAAGAAAATATGCACTTTTAAAATAAATTTTTTTAACAGAATTTTCAAAATCAAAATAAATTGTTTCATTACCTGCTTGCATACCTCCAAGCAACGGAAATTTTCCGCCTTTAGGTCTTTCATAACCTAATCCGTCAATTTTATAGCCATCAACAAATTCAGGTATGATTATTTCTTTTTTAGTCATTCCGATTTCAGTTAATCCAACTAAATAAGTTTTTCGATTGGTAGCAGTTAGTTCATATATATGATAAATAAAGTCTTCATTTTTAGACACTGTTAAATCATAAGGTTTCCATTCTCTACAAGAGGAAAGTATTAAAAACATTAATATAATATTTAAGCATACTAGTATTTGTTTCATTACCTTACCTCCTCGTATAATCTATAAATTCTAAGTTACTCGCAATATAAAATAAAATTAGGTAGAACGCTATCAATGAACGGTAACTTTTCTAATTCGGAAATAATATCTAATATTTCTTCTCTAGTTTGAGCTACCACAAATAGATAAGCGGTTTGTTTAAAATTTGCTAACTTATCTTCGTTTCCTTTTTCAAACATAAAATCTTCTGGTTTATCTAGTCCATATTCTAATTCAAAAGCATTACTAATACCAAGATGATCTACCGTAAGTATTGGCCATGTTTTAGAAGGTTTAAATGTAATTATAACTAAATCACATAAAAAGGCAGCCATTTCATCTTTAGGATTTAAATGTTGTTCACTGTTTATGTCGAAATTTTCATTTAACCATTGTTCATCTAACAAACCACACTTACATAAACCTAATTCAAATTCGTGTGTATGAGGAGCAAATATTTGTTTAATGTAAATTACAGAATGATATGCTGGCATATAAATAGAAAATTTGTAAGTATTGTCAAGTTCTTCTTTATTTAATAGCGTACCATTGAAATATACTTCAATACTATAATCTTCACCTTTTTTAACTTCAAAGTTTATTAATGTATTTTCTCTATAAAGACCACTTAAATCATCAATCAATAATTCCTTACTACCAGTAACAGAAATGTTAAATTCAGTTTTTTTTGTTATTTCTTTTTTGATTTCACCACATTTGTAACATACATATTCTATTTCAATTTCTGTTTCAGAAACTTCAATTCTATTCTTGATATTCCATTTATGTAAACATATAAACGAAAGCGGATCAGTTGGTGTTGGAGATGGATGTGGTGGGACTTCTCGATGACAAGAAGTTAATCCTATAATAGAAATTAAGCTTAAAACTAAAATAAGTATCTTTTTCATACTTTTACCTCCTCGTAGTGTTATTTTATTCTATTTTCATAAATATAATTAGTTTCAATAGAGTATATAAATTAATATTTATATATGTTTGTTAATACATTATTATACAATATAAAAAGATTCCTATCAATAAATAGGAATCAATAATCTTATTTTATTTTTAATTTAAGTTTTTTATCTGTTGAAATTATAAAAATTATTTTTAGATATTAAATTGATATTTTCTTGAAAGTATATTATAATATTAGTGTCGATGGACGTAGATCAAGATAAGAAGAAAAGGGAAGGTTGGCGCCTTCCCTTTTCGCATTTGGAAACAATGAACGTAAATCAAGATTACTTAATGATTACTTTTTGTTGTGGTCACCAAGAATGTAAGCGATAGCCACTAAAGTTATCACTAACACGACAAGATATTCCACCTTGTCCTCCTTCTTTTACACGTCCATCGTTTCCTTCACGTGTGCTTTGTTCATTGTTCCTCCTGCAGTGGATAATACCACCATAATATGTATTATATATGTTATTTTTTATATGTCAAACGGTCATATTGTACCTAAAATTGGCCTTTGAGAAAAATGTTTTACAATGCATATTTTAATGGTATTTGAACTGTTTGAAACACATTATTTTTGAAAAAAATGAAAGAAAAACTTGATTTATTAATAAAATAAAAATTTTTAATTTTTTATCCTAAATAAAACATTATAGTATCTCCCTCTTTAATTTTTTCATTAGGATTAGGTGATTGATATATTACTGTATTACCTTCACCGTAGAATTGATATTTATAGAATTGATTAAGTTTTATTTCTTTTTTAGTTTTACCTATATAATTATCCACTTTATATGTAGGAGTATCTAAGAACCATCTTAAGTTTTTATTTATTTGATTATCATAATCTCTAGGTATTTTTAAATAATTTAATGATTGTTCAATTACTTGGCCTATAAGTGGACTTACTACTGTACCACCATAATTATTGGTGCCAACTGGTGAATCGATAGCTATGTATGCAGCTATTTCGGGATCATTCATAGGAGCTATACCTATAGATGATAATATATATTCATTAGGTAAATATCCACCATTAGGTGCGATTTTTTGAGCTGTACCTGTTTTTGAACCTACTCTATATCCTTCTATAAAAGCGTTACGACCTGTACCTAATGCAGTTACACATTCTAATGCGTAACGCATAATACTTGAAGTTTTTTCGCTGATTGTTTTATTTTTAATATAAGGAGTTTTAGTGAATAGAGTTTCGTCAGTATGGTTTGTAATCTCTTTTAATATATAAGGTTGATATAAGTTACCACCATTTATCATAGATATTGTAGCCATCATTAATTGGATAGGTGTGTATGCACTTGTGTGTCCAAAACTTTGAGTAGCTAATTCAACTGGTCCACATTGTGATTTAGGCATAGTTATACTTTTTTGTTCGCCTGTAATGTCTATTCCTGTTTTTGATGTGAAGCCAAACGTATCTAAGTATTTATAAAAATTATCTGTTCCTATTCGTCTACCTAATTCTACAAAAGCTGGGTTACAAGAATTTTGAAGTGTTTCAAGAAAAGTTTGACTTCCGTGACCTGTTTTACTTTTCCAACATTTAAGTTTACGGTCTGCAACTATTGTGTGACCTTTACAATAGAAAAAGTCGTTAATATCTACTAATCCTAATTCTAAAGCTACACTATATGTGAAAGTTTTAAAAGTAGATCCTAATTCAAATGAATAAAATATAGGTAAGTTTTTGTTATAAATATTAGGATCGTATTCTTGATAATTGTTAGGATCATAATAAGGATAAGAAGTCATAGCTAGTATTTCTCCTGATTTTACATTTACTACTAGACCTATAACTTGTTTAGGAGTATAAGCTTCAATTGCAAAATTTATTATATTATCAAGTATTTGTTGAATATTTATATCTATAGTTAAATAAAGATTTAAGCCTGGAGTGGGTTGTTTATATGTATTTGTTGTGTTATGCATAAGGTTTCCCTTGGCGTCAGTATATATAGATAAGGCCCCTTTTTGACTTGTTAAATAGTCATTATACATATACTCTATTCCTGATAAACCGTTATTATCTACACCACAAAAACCTAATACTTGAGCTAACGTAGTTTCATAAGGGTAATATCTACTAGAGTCAGATGTTAAATAAATGCCATCTAGATTTGCGTTCGTAATTTCTTTTGCTTGATCTAATGTTATACGACGACCTTCAGGTTTAATTATTTCAATACTATTATTTTTGTTTATATGTTTTACTATTTTTTCTTTATCAACATTTAATATTTTAGATAAAGTTTCAGCTGTATGTTCTTTATTTGTTATTTGTTTATTTATAGATGCAACTGTATAAGAAAGTTTATTTCCTGCTAGTACTTTTCCATTACGGTCATAAATAATTCCTCTATCGCTTTGGATAGGAATATCTCTAGTCCAAAGTTCGTTAGCTAATTTAGTAATTTTATCAGAGGATATAAAAGTTATATAACCTAATCTTATTACTAATGAAGAAAATAAAAGTATAAATAAAATAACAATTGTTAAGATTCTTTTTCTCATGATTTCACCATATAAACTTATGTGTTATTTTCTTGCCATATACAAAAAAAGAAACCGATTATAACAAATCGATTTCTTTTTTTAATTCTTCTATAATGTTTTCTTCTTTAATCTTTCTAATAATTTGACCTTTTTTAAATAATAAAGCTTCACCTTTACCACCAGCAACACCTAAATCAGCTTCTTTTGCTTCACCAGGGCCGTTAACTGCACATCCCATTACAGCAACATGGATATCTTTATTTACGTGATTTAAATATTCTTCAATTTCTTTAGCAATTGGAATCATGTTATATGCTGTTCTGCCACAAGTAGGACATGATGTGAAAGTTGGAACGTTTTTAATTAAGTGTAATTCTTTTAATATTTCTTTCGCTGCAATTACTTCTTTAGCCGGATCATCAGTTAATGAAACTCTAATAGTATTACCGATTCCTAAATCTAAGATTTTAGCTAATCCTATACTAGATTTAATTAAACCTTTAAATGAAGTACCTGCTTCAGTGATACCGATATGAAGTGGATAATTAAATGTTTCACTTGCAAGTTTATAGGCTTCAAGTGTTAAATCGATGTTAGAAGCTTTTAGTGATAAACATATATTATGAAAGTTTAATTCTTCTAATATTGATATATGACGTTTAGCAGCTTCTATCATATTTTCGGCAGTTGGCTTAGATATATCTTTTGGTAAAGAGCCACCATTTACCCCAATTCTAATTGGAATATTTTTTTCTTTACATAAATTAACGATTTCAATTATTTTATCTTTATTAGAAATGTTACCTGGATTTAATCTTATTTTATCTACACCTTGATTAATTGCGATTATTGCAAGTTCAGGATCAAAATGTATGTCGGCTACTAAAGGGATATTAATTTGTTCTTTGATAGATTTGATACTATAAGCATCCTCTTTATCTAATACTGATACTCTAATAATATCGCATCCAAGTTGTTCTAATTCTAAAATTTGTTTTACAGTAGATTCTACATCTTTTGTTAAAGTATTACACATACTTTGTATATAGATGTTTGAATTTCCACCAAATTCTAAAGATTTAACCTTAAAAGTGGCAGTTTTATCTCTTTTAATCATATTAATCACCAAACTTATTATAACATATATAAAAAAGTTGTTGCAATTGATTTTATTTTTTGTTATAATTCATTAGGAACTAATCTTTAAGTCTGGAGGGATAAAGATGCGTGATTTAGTTAAATTAATTTGTTCTGAATGTAAGAATGAAAATTACTATACTGACAAAAATAAGAAGACAACTCCTGAAAGAATGGAGATCAGAAAATATTGTCCTCATTGCCGCAAGCATACATCACATAAGGAAAAGAAATAATAAGCTTTTTTAAAAGCTTTTTTTCTTTTTTATAACGAATAATGATAGAAAAAATTGTAACTGGTAGTTTTTTTACTAATTCATACGTGATTAGTAATGGGGAAGATTGTGTGGTTGTTGATCCAGGTCTTAATTATAGTGATGCGGCAAATATGATAAAATCAAAATATAATGTTAAGGCTATTTTAATAACTCACGGTCATATGGATCATATTGATGGAATAAGATATTTTGATGTACCAGTTTATATTCATGAATTAGATAAAGATTTTCTTTTTGATTCTTCCTTATCTTTATATAATATGTTTAGAATAAATTCACCTTATAAAAAAGGGGATTTAAATATTATAACAGTTAAGGATAAGGATGAACTTGACTTAATAGGGTATACTTTTAAAGTGATGCATACTCCTGGCCATACCAGAGGAAGTGTATGTTATAGTTATGGAAATAAACTATTAAGTGGAGATACTTTATTTAACATGAGTGCTGGTAGAACTGATTTTCCTACAGGTAATTCTAAGGATATGAGATTAAGTTTAAATAAAATTATTAATAATTTTAATGATAATGTTGATGTATATCCTGGTCATGAAGGTAAAACTACTATTAAAAATGAAAGAAAAAACAATATTTTTATAAAATAGGACGCTCAAAAATGAGCGTTTTTTAATTTTTAGCACTTTTTTGTTGACAGTGCCAAAATAATGTTTTATAATACAATTGCACTTAGATAAAGAGAGTGCAAAAAGAAGGTGTAAATATGTTATCTGATCGTCAAAAATTAATCCTAAAAGCGATTATTGAAGATTATGTTATAACAAATGAACCAATTGGTTCAAAAGTTTTAACAGAAAAACCATACTTAGATTATTCTTCTGCAACCATTCGTTATGATATGCAAGCTTTAGAAGAAATGAGTTATTTAGAAAAAACACATACTTCTTCTGGACGTGTACCATCAGAGATTGGTTATAGATATTATGTTGACCATTTAATTATTAGAGATGAAAACGTAAGTGAATATTTTAAATATGTAGATGAGATTTTTGATAATAAAAACTTATCTAAAGAAGAAGCTTTAAAAAGAACTACTGAATTCATTAGTGAATTAACAGGTTATTATTCTATTATATTAGGATCTAGTGCTGATTTTGCTAAAGTTATGAAAATGGAAATTGTTCCACTTTCAAAAAATGAAGCTGTAATGCTTATTGTTACTAATACAGGTGCAGTTCAATCACAAAAGATTTCTATTCCTGATGGATATAATCAAGATGATTTGCTAAAAATAATTGAAATGTTTGATAATGCAATGTATGGTCATTCTATTTATGAAATTAGAGAAATATTATCTAAAGAAGCATCTAAACCTAGAATTAGACAAATGGTTGATTTTAGAGATGATATCTTAAACTTTATGATTAAAGGTTTCTCAAGATTCTTAAATACTGAAACTTATGATTCAGGTTTATCTAGATTATTTAATCAACCTGAATTTCAAGATTATCAAATCATGCAAAAGATATTTAAGGCTATTGATGATAAAGCTTTAGCTGACTTTGTTTTAGAAAATACTGGTAAATTAAAAGTGTTTATTGGTAGAGAAAACAAAAATAATTTAGAAAATTGTTCTATTATTAGTATTCCATATTATATAGATGATAATGAATATGGAACATTAATGATAGTTGGTCCGACTAGAATGAATTATCGCGGAGTTATTCCACTTTTAGAATATGTTGCTAAAAGTATGCCAAAATTATATAGTAGGTAGGTGAGAGAATGTCTGAAGAAATTAAAGATGAAGTTAAGAATGAAGAAACTGAAAAAGTTGAAAGTGAAGTAAAAACAAAAAAAGAAAAGAAAGATAAATATAAAGAACAAATTCAAAAACTTGAAGAGGATTTAAGAATTCAAAAGAATGAATATCTTAAGGTATTTGCCGAAATGGAAAATACAAAACGTAGATTAAAGGAAGAACAAATTAAGGATAGAAAATATGCTTCTCAAAAAGTTATTTCTGAATTAATCAATCCTATTGATATGTTAGTTAAGATAGTTGAATTTGGTTCTCCAAATCCAGAAATTCAAAACTATCTTTATGGTTTTAAAATGATTACTGATCAATTAGTAAACATTTTACAAGCAGAAGGTTTAAGTGAAGTTCAAGCTTTAAATAAAGAGTTTGATCCTAAAACAATGGATGCTATGGCAGTTGTTGAAAATGATGAATTAGAAGAAAATACTGTTGTAGAAGTTAAACAAGCTGGTTATATGTATAAAGATAGACTAATTAGACCTGCAATGGTTGTTGTTAGTAAAAAAACAAAAGTTGAAACAAATGAAAATATAATTGAAGAAAGTAAAGAGGAAAAATAATATGTCAAATAAAGTTATTGGTATCGATTTAGGTACAACAAATTCATGTGTATCAGTTATGGAAGCTGGTGAAGCTAAAGTTATTACAAATGCTGAAGGTTTAAGAACTACTCCTTCTGTTGTTGCGTTTAAGGGTGATGAAATCCAAGTTGGTGATGTTGCTAAACGTCAAGCAATTACAAACCCTAATACAATTGCATCAATTAAACGTCATATGGGTAATGCATCATATAAAGTTGATGTAAATGGTAAAAAATATACACCACAAGAAATTTCAGCTATGGTATTACAAAACTTAAAAGCTACTGCTGAAGCTTATTTAGGTGAAAAAGTTGATAAAGCTGTTATTACAGTTCCTGCATATTTCAATGATGCTCAACGTCAAGCTACTAAAGATGCTGGTAAAATTGCTGGTTTAGAAGTTTTACGTATTATTAATGAACCAACTGCAGCTGCATTAGCTTATGGTATTGATAAAACTGATAAAGAACAAACTGTATTAGTATTCGACCTTGGTGGTGGTACATTCGATGTTTCTATTCTTTCATTAGCTGATGGTACATTCGAAGTATTATCTACTGCTGGTGATAATATGTTAGGTGGAGATGATTTTGATAAAGCAATCATCGACTGGTTAGTAAAAGAATTCAAGGCTGAATCTGGTATTGATTTATCAAATGATAAAATGGCATTACAACGTTTAAAAGATGCTGCTGAAAAAGCTAAGAAAGATTTATCAGGTATTACTTCTGTTGAAATTAGCTTACCATTCATTTCTATGGGTGTTGCTGGTCCAGTTCACTTAAATAGAACATTAACTAGAACTAAATTCAATGAATTAACTGCTTCATTAGTTGAACGTTGTTTAGGTCCAGTTCGTAGATCATTAAAAGATGCTAAATTAACTGCAAAAGATTTAGACCAAGTATTATTAGTAGGTGGTTCTACTCGTATTCCTGCAGTTCAAGAATTAGTTAAGAAAGAATTAGGTAAAGAACCTAATAAATCTATTAACCCTGATGAAGTTGTAGCTATGGGTGCTGCAATCCAAGGTGGTGTTTTAACAGGTGATGTTAAAGACGTATTATTATTAGATGTTACACCATTATCATTAGGTATTGAAACTTTAGGTGGTGTATTCACTAAGTTAATCGAAAGAAATACAACTATTCCATGTTCTAAGAGCCAAGTATTCTCTACTGCTGCTGATAACCAACCAGCTGTAGATATCCATGTTTTACAAGGTGAAAGACCAATGGCTATTGATAACAAAACACTAGGACGTTTCCAATTAGGTGATATCCCTGCTGCTCCAAGAGGTGTACCTCAAATTGAAGTAAGATTTGATATCGATGCTAATGGTATTGTTAATGTTTCTGCTAAGAACTTAGGTACTGGTAAAGAACAAAAGATTACTATTCAAGGTGGTTCAGGATTAAGTGATGCTGAAATCGAAAGAATGGTTAAAGAAGCTGAAGAAAATGCGGAAGCAGATAAAAAACGTAAGGAAGAAGCTGATTTAGTAAATGAAGCTAATCAATTAATTTTCCAAACTAGAAAAGCATTAAAAGATTTAATTAATGTTGATGAAAATGAAAAAGCTGAAGCTGAAAAATTATGTTCTGATCTAGAACAAGCATTATCTTCTGGTAATATCGCTGATATTAGAGAAAAGAAAGAAGCTTTAGAAAAAGTTGCTCAAGATATCGCTGTAAAAGCATACCAACAAACTCAAGAACAAGGTGAAGCTGGTTCTGTTAACGAAGACGGTTCAGTAGACGCTGACTTCTCTGACGTTCAATAATATTAGACAATAATGAAGGGACTTTTGTCCCTTCAAATTTTAGGAGTGTCTTATGGCAAAAAGAGATTATTATGAAGTACTAGGACTTACAAAAGGTGCTAGTCAAGATGAAATAAAAAAGGCATATCGTTCATTAGCTAAAAAATATCATCCAGATATTAATAAAGAACCAGGTGCTGAAGAAAAATTTAAGGAAATAAATGAAGCATACGATACTTTATCAGATGAAACTAAGAAAGCTAGATATGACCAATTCGGACATGATGATCCAATGGGTGGTGGTGCTTCTGGTTTCGGTGGTTTTGAAGGATTCAGTGGCTTTGGTGGAGGCTCTGGATTTGGTGGATTTGAAGATATTCTATCAAGTTTCTTTGGTGGTGGTTCTTCTTCTAGATCTAATCCTCATGGACCACAAGATGGTAGAGATGTAAGAAAAAATATGACAATTACTTTTGAAGAAGCTGTATATGGTTGTAAAAAGGTAATTAGATTAAATGTAGAAGATGAATGTACTCAATGTGGTGGTACAGGTGCTAACTCTAAAAACGACATAAAAACTTGTCCTAAGTGTAAAGGTCAAGGCCGTGTATTTATGCGTCAACAAACAATTTTTGGTCAATCTACTGTTCAAACTGCGTGTCCTGACTGTGGTGGTGCTGGTAAAATTATTACTAAGAAATGTGAAAATTGTGGTGGTAAGGGTCGTATCAAACGTACTAAAGATGTTGAAGTTAACATCCCACAAGGTATTGATACAGGTATGACATTAAGAATGGCTGGATGTGGTGAAGCTGGTATTAATGGAGGTAGCCAAGGTGATTTATATATTGAATTCACTGTTACTCCTCATAAAAACTTTATCCGTGAAGGTTCAGATATTATTTTAAATGTCCCAATTAGTTTCACTCAAGCTGCATTAGGTGATACTATTGAAGTTCCTACTATAGATTCACCAGTTAACTTAAAAATTCCTGCTGGTACTCAATCTGAAACTAAATTCCGCTTACGTGGAAAAGGTACTAAAAATCCAAAGAGTCCAACTGCTGGTAGAGGAGATCAATTTGTTATTGTACACGTTCAAACACCAACTAATTTATCAGATTACGAAAAAGATTTATTAGAAAAATTAGGTAACGTTGAAAAACAAGAAAAGAAATCTCCATGGGAAAGATTTAAATCATTATTTCAATAAGAATTAAGATAGCTTTTGCTATCTTTTCTTTTTATCTTGAAAAGGAGTATTATTATTTGATATAATAATACATAGAAAAATTCAGGAGGAATTATCATGAAAGAATTTGAAAAATTATTATTTGAAGATTTTAAACGTCAAGAATGCGAAAAAGCTTCTTTAGAAGTTGAATTAGGATTATTTGAACAAAAGGAAGAATCTACTTTTGATTTCACTTTATATACAAAGATGAGTTCAAAAAAATATAAGAGATTATATGATTTATATAGAAATGATCAAACTGGTGAGTTAGTATACGTTTGTCCATTAGTTGAAAATAATGAAGGTGCTGAAGATGAAAGAAAAGATATGGCACCATATGCGTATGATGTTTTATATTTAGAATATTTAGATGCAGAAACTTATGAAAAAGTTAAAAAAGCTGGTATTCATGAAACATCACACGTACCTACATTATATGTTGCATCATGGGTTGCATATTTCACTTTATTAGCTTTAAATATTGCGGTATTAATTTTTGTAATTATTCAACAAGGTGGATTTGATTTTACTACTTATATGTTAGTGGCAGGATCTATTTTAGGTTCTACTGTTATATCTACTTGTTTATTAACATTAGTATCTATCAAATATCATAATTATAAGGCAAGATAGTATGCAAAAATTTTTCATAACTTTAGATGAATTTGAATCTAAGATTTTATCTAAGGATACTTCTTTTCAACTTATTAACGTTTTAAGAAGTAAGGTAAATGATCAATTTTTAGTTGGTGTTATTGATAAAACATATTTAGTTCAAATTAGTAAAATTGAAAATAAAAATGTTGCATTTGAAGTTATTGAAGAAAAAACTGGCAATTCAGAATTGCCATTTTTTGTCTCTTTATTTCAAGGTTATCCTAAAGGTGATAAATTAGAAAATATTATTAAATATGGAACACAATTAGGTGTACATGAGTTTCATCCAACATTAATGAAAAGATCAGTATTTAAATTAGATTCAAATAAAAAAGATAATAAATTAGAAAGATTTAATAAAATTGCTAAAGAAGCAGCTGAACAATCTTTTAGAGATGTATGTCCAACTGTAGTAGATATTAAACAATTAAATAAAATTGATTTTAGTGGATATGATATAAAAATTTTATGTTATGAAGAATCTGCTAAAAATGATGAAACTAGTGCTTTTAAACGTATAGTTAAATCAATTAAAACAAATGATAAGATTGCTGTTATAGTAGGTCCTGAGGGAGGAATAACTCCTGAAGAGGTTGAATATTTAACAAATCAAGGATTTGTATCTGTTGGTTTAGGACCACGTATTTTACGTACTGAGACAGTTGTATTTTATGTTTTATCTACATTAAGCTATGAATGGGAATTGAGATAATGAATAAAAAAATCGGATTTCAAACATTAGGATGTAAAGTTAATATTTATGAATCAAATGCTTTAAAAAATGAACTTATTAATAAGGGATATACTGTAACTGAGCCTTCTAGTGATTGTGATGCGTTTATTGTTAACACTTGTTCAGTTACAAATATGGCAGATGCTAAAAGTCGTAAGATTATTAATAAAATGGCTAAGCTTAATCCTGATGCTGTTTTATGTGTTATGGGTTGTTACAGTCAAACTAATCCAGAAGCCCAATCTATCGAAGGTGTAGATATTTTAGTTGGCAATGGTAATAAATTAGAAATAATCGATATGTTAGAAGACAAACTACTAGAAAAAGATTTGTTAAAGAAAATTAAGATTATAGATATTTTAAATACTCATAATTATGAAAAGTTAGAAGTTACAACTTATGATCATTCTAGAGCGTTTGTTAAGATTGAGGATGGTTGTGAGAACTTCTGTACATATTGTATTATTCCATATGCTAGAGGCCCAGTTAGAAGTAAACCTGCTGATGATGTAATTAATGAATTAGTAAGAGTTACTTCATTAGGTTATTTAGAGGTCGTATTAGCTGGTATTCATACAGGAAAATATAATGATAATGGTCTTAATTTAACAGGATTGATAAAAAGAATATTAAATGAGGTTCCATTATTAAAAAGACTTAGACTTTCTTCTATTGAGATAAACGAAGTAGATGATGAGTTTATTGAATTAATGAAAACTAATGATGTATTAGCTGATCATTTACATCTTCCATTACAATCAGGTAGTGATTTGATATTAAAAATGATGGAAAGAAAATATGATTTAGAATTATTTAGACAAAGAATAAAGAAAATAAGAGAAGCTAGACCAAACATCTCTATCACGACTGATATAATAGTCGGTTTTCCTTATGAAACAGAAAAGGAATTTAATGAAACATATGAATTTGCAAAAGAAATAAATTTTAGTAAAATTCATGTTTTCCCTTATTCAAAAAGAGCTAATACTAAGGCAGCATTAATGCCTCAAGTAAAAGATATTGATAAAAAGAATAGAGCTTTATCTTTAATACAATTATCAAATGAATTGTCATACAATTATGCTTCTTCTTTTATTGGTCAAGTAGTTGAAGCTATTATTGAAAGACAAAATAAACAAGGCTATATGGAAGGACATAGTTCAAACTATTTAGATATTATTGTAGAAAATGATAAAGATATTTTATTGAAAAATGTCACTATTAAATTGATTGAAGTGAAAAATGACAAAATATTCGGAAAAGTAATAAAAAAATAAAAAATCTCTTTACAATTATATTGGTTTATTGTAAAATAATATAGGAATTCGTTCTTGGAAGGAGGCTTAGAGATGCCAAAAACAGTAGTACGTGATAAAGAAAGTATCGAAGACGCATTACGCAGATTTAAACGCGATGTTTCTAGATCTGGTAACCTTCAAGAGGCGAAAAAACGTCAATACTATTTAAAACCTAGTGATGTTCGTAAACAAAAACGTCAAGAGGCACGTAAAAAATATAAGTAAGATTTAGAGGGATTTGATCCCTCTTTCTTTTTTTAGGAGGAATTTAAAATGAAGATTTTTATGATGGGCGATTCTACCATGAAATATAATAATATTTATACTTATCCACAAATGGGCTGGGGACAAGTTTTACATTTATTTGCTAAAAATAATGTATTAATTGAAGATCATGCAGAAAATGGTCGAAGCACAAAAAGCTTTTTAGAAGAAGGAAGATTTGATGTTATCCTTAGTAGATTAAACGAAGGTGATTTTGTCATATGTTGTTTTGGACATAATGATGAAAAAATTAACGATCCTAAACGTTATACTACTCCTTATGGGACTTATATAGAAAATCTAAAATATTTTGCAGATAAAGTTAAAGAAAAAGGAGGGCATATTGTTTATACTACTCCTATTACACGTCATAAGTTTATTGATGGAGTTTGTGTAAATTCACATATGGATTATCCAGATGCAATGATAAAGTTTTGTAATGAAAATGGATATACATGTATAGATTTAAATAAGTTAACTATAAACTTGTATAATAAGTTAGGTGAGGAAGAATCTAAAAAGTTTCATATGATTTTCCCTCCTAATATTCATAAAACTTACATTGAGGGTAAAGATGACCATTCTCACTTAGTTATTGAAGGGGCAAAAATGATTTGTGAACTATTTGTTTCTTCTATTAAGAAAACAAATGATCCAATAAAAGAATGTTTTTTAGATTTAGATTATAATTTTGAAATAGATTATGAAATGCTTAAAGATTAGAGGTGTATAATCTTGAAAAAGATAATATATATATTCTTATTATTAATTAGTTTAATAACTTTAAACAGTTGTGTGTTTATTAGTTCAGGTACAGTAGTTGGTGATCCTACTGTTTCTAAATACGGTATATCTTTTAGTGATACAGTTTATCAAAAGGATGGTTTTTCTAAAGAATTAATAATTACTGGTGATTTACCTAAAGGATTTAGAGTTGAATATGACAATAATAAAGGAACTGAAGTAGGGGATTATTATGCTACATGTCGTATATATAATGAAAATAATAAATTAGAGGAAACTCATCATGCAACGCTTATTATAGAAAATAATGATAATTTTTCTTTTAATTTATTTTTAGATCAATTTCTAACTTGGTATTTAGGAGAAGATCAATTTGCTAGTAATATATTTTTTGAATCTCCTGCAGAATTTAATTTAGAACATTATGATGCAAAATGGTATACATATGAAGAGGAATATACAAGTGAAAAATTAGAGTATTATAAAGATGCCTTTGATGAAATGCTAACTAATTTACAAGAGTATGGTAAAAAGGATTTAAGTCCAAATCAAAGAATAGCTTATAATAAGTTAGTTAGATTCTTTAAATACTATAAAGAATTTTACTCTATTCCTGATTCACCATATTTAAATAATACGTATATTGATCAATTTGGTGGATATGTTTCTTCTTTTATTTCTTCTATTGAAGCTTATAATATTAGAAGTGAACAAGATATTATTGATATGATAGATTTAGTTAATTCTACTAAAACGGCTTTCCCTTCATATTTAAAATTTGTAAAAGATAAATTTGATAAAGGTTATGGCTATAGTGATTACACATTAAATGAGATGATTAGTTATTTAGAAGAATTATATAACAATAAAAATGATTTTTATTTAATTAATGCATTAGTAAACAAAATAAAAAATTCTAGTATAGATTCATCAAAACATTCTTACTATATAGATAATTTAAATGATGCTTTTACTAATTCATTTTATGTTGGGATAAATGAATTGTCTATGGGTTTAAAAGAATATTTGGGTAATATTAATCAAACAGGCTATTGGGCTACATATGAATATGGTGATGAACTATATGAAATTGAATTAGAACATTTATTAGGTGTAGATGATTTAGATGTAGCTAAATATATTGATAAAATCAATAAAGAGTTAAAAGAAACGACAGATTTATATCAAGACAATTTAGGAAGTATTGCTAGAAGATATTTATTAGCTACTGTTTCAGATGTAGATAATTTTGTTTCTAAACAAGTTATATTTGATGGTAGTACTAATGAAATGTTAAATTATTTAAAAGAATTTGCTAAAAAGATAGTTCCTGAATTAGATTATGAACCAAATATACTTGTTACAGAAATGGATGAAGCATCAGCTAAAGTTTCTAATGCAGTTGCATACTATACAAAATCAGCTATAGATGCAAAATCAGATGAAAGAATAACATTAAATCCATTACATTTAAGTGATAAAAATAATGTTTTATCAACGTTAGCTCATGAAGGTTATCCAGGGCATTTATATGCATATTGTTTTATGAAATCAACAGATATTCATCCTACTATGAAAATAATGTCTTCTACTGTTCATGCTGAAGGATGGGCTACATATGTTGTTTTAGCTTTATATGAAAATATCATTAATACTACTAAAGATAGTAAGCTTAAAGCTGCTTGTGAATATCTTTATAGTGAACAATTGAATGGCTACTTGTTAGAGACTAAAATTGATTTAGGTATTCATTTAGAAGATTGGAGTATTTCTACTCTATATGATTACTTGGATAAAAATGGATATAATAAAGATGCTGCTGAATATATATTTAATCGAATGATTGAATTACCTGTTACATATAACGCTTATGGATTTGGTAAGGTAGTATTTAATAATTTACATGTTCATGCTAAAGAAATACTACAAAATCACTACAATGAAGTTGATTTCAATAAGATGTTATTATCTAAAGGTTGGACAGATTTAGATGATTTAATAAATACATATAATGTTTATATGCAAAGAAAATGTCATAGATATGAAAAACAATTTGTTAAAATAAATAATATCTATGAGATATAAAATATTAAAATAAGATTTTAGGAGTAAATATTATGGAAAGAGTTTATTTATGTATTGATAAATTAATTGCTTATGCAGTTAATAATTTAGGATTAGAATCTAAAGATATTGATTATGCTAGAAATTCAATATTTAATTTATTTGGCTTAAATTCTTATGTTAAGGAAAATGTTGTAACAGTAAATGAAAGAACTCCAGAAGGATTACTTGAAGAACTTAATGCCGCTTGTATTGAAGTCGGATTATATGAAGATTATGAAGCAGAATATTATTTAGATCAAATAATGGGATTTTTAAGTTGGTTACCTAGTAAAATTGAAAGTAAGTTTTATGAGTTGATTGAAACTGAAGGTTCTAAAGCTGCAACTGAATGGTTTTATGATTATTCAGTGAAAAATGACTATGTAAAAAAAGCTAAACTTGATAAAAATCCTAGATTTGATAGTAATGGTTTAGTAATTACTATTAATAAATCAAAACCAGAATTTAGAGATCCTAAAAAAGCTCAATCTGGAAACAGTGTTAAAGGTGGTTATCCTAAATGTACAATTTGTCATGCGAATGAAGGATTTGGTGGTAGAAGTAAAAAGACATTAAGAACAATTGACCTAAATATTGGTGGTCAAAAATGGTTCTGGCAATTTTCTCCATATGGTTACTTCTATCAACATGGTATTGCTGTAAACTATGAACATACTCCTATGCATGTTGATAAAGAAACTTTCCCTAAGTTAATGGATTTTGTAGATTTATTTCCACATTGGTTTATCGGTTCTAATGCCGCATTACCTAGAATAGGTGGTTCTGTATTAGCTCATGATCATTACCAAGGCGGTGGTGAAATTTTACCGATGCATAAGGCTAAAGCTTTATATACTTTGAGAAATCCAAAATATCCTAACTCGATCGTAGAAATTGTAGATTGGCCTGGAACAGTTGTTAGAGTTGTATCTTTTAATAGAGATGAAATTATTGAGATTAGTGAACAAATTAATAATAAATGGATTAATTACACTAATCTAGATTTAGACATTATTGCGAAAGATGAAGATGGTATTCATTCAGCGGTGAGTCCTACTGCTGTTAAAACAGAAAGAGGATATGAAATGAGTATTATTTTTAGAAATAATATTACTAGTGATATGTATCCAGATGGTATATTCCACGCTCATCCTGAATTTCATATTATCAAAAAAGAATCAATCGGTTTAATTGAAGCGCAAGGTTTATTTATATTACCAGGTAGATTAGAAAATGAATTGGAACAAATAAAATTATTAATTGTAAATAATAAACCATTAACAGAAGAATTTAAAGACTTTAAAATGGTGTATGATGAAATAATAGAATTATGTAATGGTAATTATTCTTATGATAATGTGATTAAATCAATTGAAAATGAATTAGGTAGTATTTGTTATAGAATATTAGAAAATACAGCGGTATTTAAAACTGATGATTTAACTATTGAATTTATGGAGGATTTAGGTTTCTATGAATAAGGAATATCAATATAAGATAACTGCTGCAGGTAGAGTAAACATAATAGGTGAGCATATTGATTATTGTGGTGGAAAAGTTTTTCCAGCTGCGTTATCTTTAAAAAATACAATATATATTAGAAAAAATAATACAGATAAAATAAATTTAAGTTTTACAACTTTACCAGATGTTGTAACTTTAGATATAAATGATTTAGAAGCTGCTAGAAGTTTTAAATATGGAAACTATCAAGCTGGTTGTGCATTATATTGGAAAGAAAAAGGACATAAACTTATTGGCTGTGATATGTTATATGATTGTAGTGTACCTTTTGGTAGTGGTTTATCTTCTTCTGCAGCTATTGAAGTGTCAACGATCGCTGCCCTTGCAACTCTTGCAGGTGAACCTTTTGATATGGTGGACGTAGCTTTAACAGCTCAAAAGGCTGAAAGAGAATTTGCAATGGTTAATTGTGGTATTATGGATCAATATGCTTCTGCATGTGGTAGAAAAAATCATGCAATGTTATTAAACTGTAAGACATTAGAATGTGAATATGTTCCAATTAATTTAGGAGAATATTCTTTAGTTATTATTAATTGTAAAAAACCTCATAACTTAGTTGAAAGTAAATATAATGAACGTAGAACTGAAACTGAAATAGCTTTAGCTCATTATCAAAAATATGTTGATATTAGTTGTCTAGCAGATTTAAATATTTCTGATTTTGAAACTTATAGAAATGATTTAGATGAAGTTGTATACAAAAGATGTAAACATGTTGTTTATGAATGTGATAGAGTTTCAAAAGCAGAATTAGCGATGAAAAATGGGGATGTAATAGGGTTAGGTAAATTACTTAATGAATCACATGCGTCATTAAGAGATTTATATGAGGTTACAGGTATTGAATTGGATACATTAGCAGAATTAGCTCAAGGCCATCCTTCATGTTTAGGTTCTAGAATGACTGGTGCAGGTTTTGGAGGATGTACTGTATCAATTGTAAAAACTATTGATGTTGACAATTTTAAATCATATGTTTTAGAAAATTATGAAAAGAAAATTGGTTATAAAGCTATAGCTTATGATGCTACAATTGAAGAAGGTATTACAGTTGAAAAACTTAATTAATTTAGTTAATTATAAAAATAGAAAAATAATATAATAAAGTAAGAATTTGGTTAAAAATAAGAAAATGCTCTACATTGCGTGTAGAGCATTTTAATTTTTAAATTATGCAGCATTACTAACTTCGATACCATAACGGTGACAAGACTTAGTCATATATTCATCGTATGTATTTTTAAGTTCACCTAAATTAGTCCAACCTTTTGATAGTAACATTTCATTAAATTCAACTTCGTTATAGTATTTACCTAAAATTTTTCTTGCATCATTATGTAGTTTCATGAAGTAGTATTTACCATAACCATAAGCGTTATATGTTGTAGGCATTTCAATTAATTGATTGAATAATTCTTTAGCTGCATCTCCATTATATCCTAAAGAATCTAAGAAATTCTTAACATCTTCAACTGTCCAACCTTCAACATGAATACCTAAATCTATTCTTGTTTCTAACATGAATCCTGATTTATGGTTAGCAATTAAATAATTAAATATATCTTTTTGTTTTTCATCTTTAGCATTTCTTAATGCATGTTCATAAAGTTTTAGTTCAACATATGTTGCCCAACCTTCACCGTGTGCAGTTGAAGTCATTATTACACTTAATTCATGTAAATCTAATTTTTTAGAATTACAATAAGCATATAGATGACCTGGATATCCTTCGTGAGCTAATGTTCCTAATACATCATTAGAATCACCTAATTTAATAGGATTTAAAGTTATATATTCATTTTCGAAATTATCAACGGCAGATTTCATATAGTATGCAACTGCATTAGAAACCTTAGCTGAAGCTTCATCCATTTCTTTAACTGTAATATTAGGTTTGTAACTTAATTCAGGAACAATTGTTTTAGCAAAATCATATAGGTATTCTAACATTTCTTCTGGAGTACCTTCAAAAATAGTAGCTTGAGCAATTAATTTTTCTAATTGAGTATAAGATTTAATATTATATTTACTAATAAGGTTATTTTGAGAACTTGAAACATCATTAATTGAGCTATTAAGTGCTACTTCAACTTCTAAAATATAATCTTCAGCATTTAATTCTTCAAATCCTAGTAAATTTTCTAATTCAAACAAATACAAATCCTTACCATCTTCATAAGTTGCCCAATATCCTTCGTCTTCAGGTTTAAGCTTGCCTTTACATTTTTCTAAACCTTCTTTAAGAGCTTTTACCCCTGGAATGAAAGAATCATTAAATGCTTCAACGATACCATTTTTATAATTTTCTTTTTGATCAGCACTTAAAAAATCTAATGAATCAACTTTACTACATAATACATTTTGTAGATAATAAAATTCATCTTCTTCAGGATTGTGTTCTTTTAAAACATCGTTTAAATAATTTATCATACCATCTAATGTAAAGTCACTTAAAGCGTAACCTTTAGATGCTTTATCTTCAACAAATAATACATATGAAGGGAATGCAGTACCTGTAGATTCAATAAAATCAACAACATCCATAACTTCTTGTTCACTTCGTAATGTGTATGCTTCCATATATGTACCAAAATCAGATACGTAACCACCAAATTGATCTACGTAAACAATCTTTTTGAAATCAGCATCTTCAATTTGATAGTATTCATAATATTCGTTTAAGAAATTTTCGACATTATTATAAGCAAGTTTTTGTCTATTATTTAACTTAGTTACATCAAATACATGTAATTCATCTAATAAATCTTTAAATTGTTGAACAGCTTCTTCTGAATTATCTTCATTACTACGAGTGTATGTATACCATTTAGCATCATAATGTTCTAATCCATAATCAGAAGGGTTTTCAAAGAAAATATTAACACTTAATAAATCTCCTTCAAAATATTCTACTAAGAAGCTATCTAGATAAGATTCAAATTCTTCATTATGAGGATTATCAATTGTCAATGTAGCACGGTGTTCTTCAACAACATTGCCGCTACTATCTTTAATGAATGCAGTAGCAAAATAATTTCCAACATCAGTACCACTATTATCTTCATATGAAACAGTATAACCACTTGGTAATGTACCAGTTAAAGTAATATCATGACTATTACCATCGTATGAAATATAAGAATCATCATATGAAATGTCAAAATTAGAATAATAAGTAGTTAGTGTGAATTTTTGTTTTGCACTTTCCTTATAATGTGCACTTTCAGCGGCATAAGCTTCAGCACTATATGTTCCAGGAACATTTATAGTACCTTCTTCAATAATCTCACCATCAGCATTATAATACACAATTTCTACTTTTTGTTCTTCATTATTTAATGTAAAACTTGGAGTAAAGTCTTTAGAATCATAAATCCAATATTCTTGTTCGGCATCAACAGTTAAAACAGAATCTAATTTTAGAATTTTTAAAAAAGCAATTTTTGTAGTTATTGCTTCTTTATATTTTATAGTAGCAACAACTTTATATTCTCCTGGTTCAACAACATCAACAGTGTTATATGTGATTTCTGCACCTTTTGGTGCATTTTCAACAACTAGATTATGAGGATTACCATCATATACAACCTCAACATCGGCCATTGTTGCAGCTTCTATTAATTCTTTTGGATTACCACAAGAAGTTAATACAAATAATAAGCACACAAATGTTAAAAATAAAACATATAATTTTTTCATATCAAATTCCCCCTTTAATATAATAATATTAAAACAATTATATATCTAATATTTTTGAAAATGAAGATATTTTTGTATTTTTAATCATTGAAAGCGTTTTATTATCGAATAATATTTAAATAAAAGTACTTTTTACGAAAAATTAAAAGGTGTCACATAAATGTAACACCTTTTAATTATAAGAGAGTATATAAAGAACAATATTATACTAAACCATAATTTCTTAAAATTATATATGTGAAATATGCAACATATATAATTAGTAATAAAATACCCTTCCATCTATTAACTTGACCTTTAGTAAATGCCATTATAAATATAATTAAAGCACTTGCGAACATAACAGCGATATCTATGATTGTAGACATATCAACGCCCATAGGTTTAACTGTACTAGATAAACCTAAAATTAATACAACATTGAATAAAGATGAACCAATTGCATTACCTACTGCAATATCATTTTCTCCTTTTTTAGCGGCAACTATACTTGTAACTAATTCAGGTAATGATGTACCAATTGAAACGACAGTTAAGCCTACTAATAATTCACTCATACCTAATTCTAATGCAATAATTTCTGCATTTTCAACTACCAATGTTCCACCACCGATAATTCCAGCTAAACCACATAAAATTAAGAATAAGTTAGGTCCTGTTTTAATTTCAGCTAATTCTTCTTCATCATATGAACTATCTTTAATTTCTTTACGACTTCTAAAAATTAAGAAAGCAGTATAAATGAACATTAAACTGAATATAATAATAGATTCCCAAGTTTTAAGAATTTCAGGACTAATAACAAATGAGAATAATGCTAAAATACCATAAATTCCCATTAAAATAGGTAAGTCATATTTCTTTAAATTTTTATCAACAATAAGTGGTGTAAAAATTGCTGCAGTACCAATAACAACGAATGTATTAAAGATGTTAGATCCAATAACATTACCATAACTCATGTCATTTTGACCTTTAATAGACGCAGTTAAACTTACACTTAATTCTGGCATACTAGTTCCAATTGATACTAGTGTTAAACCAATAACAAGCGCAGGTATACGCATTTTCTTGGCAAGTGTACTAGCACCATCAACAAAATCATCTGCTCCTTTAATTAATAGTAAAATACCTACAATTAATAAAACGACATTCCAAACCATAAAAAGACCTCCAAAATAAAAAAGTAGACAAAAGGCCCACTAATTGACAGACTCCACCATTAAATAAACATTTATTTAAGTTTTATCTGAATATTATTTTATCAGTAAGCGTTTTCAAAGTCAATAATTAAATAAAAAAAGAGAGTTATACTCTCTTAATAATTACGTTTCTTTAATCCTGACCATAATATAACAGCTACTTGTAAAGGAATCCCTACCAAAAATATAGGCCATATATTAGTGCCATAATAAATGAATTGAAGGAATGAAGCTGTTATAATTGTCCATACTAAAAATGAGATAATTAGGAATCTCGTATGTTTCTTTCCCCAAATGCAGTTAAATACTAATAATACTATGCATGTTATAGGTAATGCCCAAGTAAAAACAGGCCAATATGCTATATCACTATACATTAACAAGGAAACAAATAGTATAACAGAAATAAACCATACTGTAATAGAACTTAAACAAGTTATAATTTTCTTGTTTTTAGTATATTTATTATTTCTATTTATATATTCTTTTTTATCTTCATAATTTCCTTCATGTGTTAGGTAATCAAGAGTTACACCATACAAATTACAAATGTTATATAGTACTTCTATATCAGGTAATGAATCTCCTTTCTCCCATTTAGATATAGCTTTATCTGAATATTGTAAGATGTTTGCAAGATCTGATTGTGTATATTTCTTTCTTCTTCTTAATTCGGCTAAATTCTTGCCGATAATCACTTTTATATCATTCATAGACTGATTATAGCACAATATTACAAGAAAAATCTAGTATATTTTGTACTCTACTGAGAGTAGAATTGCTATTTTTAACTCTAAAAATAATAGGAATATCTCTCTACCTAAAAAATATTGACTATTAAAATAAAAGTAATAAAATAATGTCAAGGTTGGTAACCTATAATAATAAAATAAATAAAAGGAGAATAATTTGTATGGTAAATGTTTTATTTTGTGGTAATAAAAATATGTTTGATGGGATGTTAACCTCAATGTTATCTATCCTTAAAAGAAGTGAATTTGAAAATTCATATTCATTTTATATTTTTACAATGGATAGTGATAATGAAAAATCAATCTCAGATAAACAAATTAATTTTTTAAATGATATAGTAGTAGGATTTAATAATAAGAATAAAGTAATTAAAGTTAATGTGACAGAATTATTTAGTAAAGAATATAATAATTCTATTAATTTAGGAAGACATTCAAATGCATCATTAATGAGATTATTAGTGGATTTAGTTCCTAATATGCCTGATAAGTTATTATATCTTGATACTGATATATTATTTAATAAAGATATTAAATTAATCTATGATGTAGATTTAGAAGGCTATGAATATGCATCAGCTTTAGATTATGATAAGAAAAGTAAAATTGATAGTGGAATCTTATTGTTGAATTTGAAAAGAATTAAAGAAACTAATTTATTAGGAAATGCAAGAAATATTATTAATAGTAAACAAGTTTATTCTATAGTTCAAGATGTTGTAGTTAAATGCACAGATAAAAATAAATTTATATATAAGAAAATAGTTAAAGAAAAAGTATTACAAAAGAAAAATATAATTAAGGAATTTTCTAAAATGTTAATGAATAATCCGTACCCACATAATGAAGATAAATTTTTAAAAAAGAAAATGTTCATTGATATATATGAGGAATATTTAGAATTTAAAAACATATATTGTGGTTATTATATGTCATATTAATTAAAATAATAGGAAGCCAGTGCTTCCTTTTATTTTTTAATAAAAGTTAATTCTTTTTCTGCAGTATATAAGATATTATTAATTATTCCCATCATAAACATTGTAATAATTAAAGAAGAACCACCATAACTCATTAATGGCAATGTAATTCCGGTCACTGGTATTAATCCTATTACTACTGCTATATTCATAAATACTTGAATCATTAATAATGAAGTAACTCCAAAACTTAAATATCTTGCAAATAAATCTTTACATGAGATAGATAATTTATAACCAATTTGTATTACTATAGCGTACAAAAGAATTAAAATAATTCCTCCTAATATTCCTAATTCTTCTATAAATATAGCGAATATAAAGTCATTATAAGGTTCTGGTAAAAAGAAAAATTTTTGTTTAGATTGAAAAAGACCGTAACCAAATAAAGAAGCTGGTCCTATTGCGTATAATGATTGAATTATTTGAAAACCAGTTCCTAATGGATCACTCCAAGGATCTAAAAAAGATGTTATTCTATCCATTCGGTATGGAGCTATCATAATTAAACCAACCATACCAAAACTCAAAACTATTCCGCCAATTATTAAATTTTTAATCTGAAATTCGCCGATAAACATAAGTAAAACTACGCTTGTTAAAAGTACCATTGCACTACCAAAATCAGGTTGTAAAAATATTAAACCAACGACCATTCCTATTACTAAACAATATAAATAAAAGTTTTTATTCTTTTTTAATATCCCTGGATTTTTAGATAAAAATTTTGAAGTGAAAATAATGATTCCAACTTTCATTATTTCAGATGGTTGAACACTAAAAACTCCAAAACCTATCCAACTTCTTGCTCCACCTCTAACAATCCCTATACCAGGTATCAGTACTATAATTAATAGTATTATACATATAAGAAAAATTTTATTTGCATGTTTTAACCAAAAGTTATAATTAATGTTACTAGTAATTATAAATATAATTAAACTTATTATAAAAAATATTAATTGTCTAATTATATAATAATATTTTGTATTATATTCATATAATGACCAAATGTTAGATGATGAATAAACCATTAATAAACCAAGAACAATAATACTGAATAACGATATAAGAAATATGACTTTGGTTTTGCGCATAGTTAATCACCTTATTAATTTTATGAAAAATACTTTTATTTTATTAATGTTTGTAGTATAATAGTTGAGATTTGCGAATTAGTCGCAAATTAGAGGTGGCATTATGTATAAAACTAAATCAAAAGAAAAGTTATATAATTTCTTTAATGTAAATAAAGATAAGTCATATTCAGCTAATGAATTAGTTGAAATATTTAATGGTGACATGGATAAATCTACTATATATAGACAACTAATTAAATTTGAAAACTCGAATATACTTTGTAAAAAATACAATTCTAGAAAAGAAATTAATGAATATCAATTTGTTGAATCTAAGAATGAATTACTACAATTAACTTGTAATAAATGTGGTAAAATAATTAAATTAAAATGTGAAACAGCTAATAACTTTATGGTTCATATTTTAAGTGATCATGGATTTAATATTGATAATTTTAAATCAACAATTTATGGGTTATGTAAGGAGTGTGAATAAAAGTGGGACATGTGTTATTACATGGATTATTAGATAGTTTAAAAGTATTAGGCATAGCATTTATATTTAATATAATTTTATCTTTCTTTGAAGGTAAAATATCAAAAGTTATTGGAAAACAAAATAAATTATCACCACTTGTTGGTTCTGCTTCTGGTTTAATACCTCAATGTGGTGTATCTGTAGTGGCTTCTGATATGTATGTTAAAGAATATATAACAGCTGGTACTTTATTAGCTATTTTCTTTGCGTGTAGTGATGAAGCGTTACCTTTATTATTTACAGAACCTAATAAAATGATATATGTTTTACCATTATTATTAATTAAACTTATATTTGGATTCATTTTAGGTTTTACAGTAGATTTAATAATAAGAAAAAAAGAACTTAAACAAGCTATTGACGAAGTACATGTTGGATGTTGTCATCATCACATAGATGATGAGGAAGAAAATAAGTGGCATAAGCACTTATTACATCCTTTTGTTCATTCATTAAAGATATTTATTTATGTTTTTATTATAAATGTTTTATTTGGTACAATAGTTCATTTTGTTGGTGAAGATCTAATAAGTGATTTTTTAAATACGAATAGTTATTTAGCAGTTTTATTATCTGCAGTTATAGGCTTAATTCCTAATTGTTCTTCTTCAGTGATTATAACTGAATTGTTTTTGAATGGCGGACTAAATTTTGGTGCGTTAGTAGCTGGTTTATGTGTTAATGCTGGTTTAGGTTTTATGTATTTATTCAAAAATAAAAAGACCAGAATTAATGGTCTAAAATTACTTTTAACATTATTTATATATTCTTTATCTATAGGATATATAGTATTATTAATAATGAATTTATTTTAACGTATGGAATCCCATACGTTTTTAATTTTTAAAAAATAAAAACGGATGATTACTCATCCGTGTATTTCTAAATGGTGACCCGTACGGGGTTCGAACCCATAAATGCATGCGTGAAAGGCATGTGTGTTAACCGTTTCACCAACGGGCCATTTACAAATTGCTTTTTCATTATACTCTTAAATAAATAAGGTGTCAACACTTTTTTAAAATTTTTTATGATTATTTTATCAATAACATTTTTAAATAAAATTAATAGAAAAATAAAAACGGATGATTGCTCATCCGTGTGTTTTTAAATGGTGACCCGTACGGGGTTCGAACCCATAAATGCATGCGTGAAAGGCATGTGTGTTAACCGTTTCACCAACGGGCCATTTATAAACTGCTTTTTCATTATACTCTTAAATGGATAAGGTGTCAACACTTTTTTTTATTTTTTTAAAAAAAGTTTAAAATAAACTAGATTTTATTGTTTTTTTATTGTTTTATAGCGTTTTTCAATTAAAAATATTAATTTTTAATATAAATTATGTTATACTATTATTGTAATAATACGTATTTTAATTTAATAAGGAGGCAATTATATGAAATTTGTTATAACGATAAGTCGAGAATATGGTAGTGGTGGAAGATTTATAGGAAAATTAGTTGCTGAAAAATTAGGAATCAGTTTTTATGATTCAGAAATTTTAACTAAAGCTTCTGAATTAACAGGTATTTCTAAAGTTTATTTAGAAAGTTATGATGAAACTAAAGAAAGTGCGTTCACTTATGCACAAGGTTTATATGCTATGGATATGTCTATTGGACAAAAAGTATTTTTAGCTGAATTTGAAGCAATTAAACGTATTGCAGAAAATGAATCATGTGTAATTGTAGGTAGATGTGCTGATTATGTTCTTAAAGATGAACCAAATGTTGTAAATGTATTTATCTGTGCACCTTTAGAAGAAAAGATTAATCGAGCTGTTACTTATTATGGTGTAGATCCTAATAAAGCTTCTTCTATTGTTAATAAAAAGAATAAAAAACGTAGATCATATTATAATTTCTATACTGATAAAGATTGGGGTAACCCTTCTAGTTATGATTTATGTATAAATTCTAAGAATGGTATTGAATCTGCAGTTGAAGCTATTTGTGCTTACACTTTAAGAAATTTCAGTAAGGAGTAATAATTATGCTTTATAATTATTCTGTTAGTGTAATTGCATTCAAAAAGAATGATAATAAATATGGAATGACTTGTGCTTGGTTTATGCCTGCTGATTATGATAAAATGTTATGTTTATTAGGAACACAAAGTGTTACAGGTCATAATATCCAAAAAGGAGATATTATTGGTATGTCTATTTTGTCTAGTGAACAAGCTGATATAGCTAATAAATTAGGAGATACACATTCTAATGAAGTGGATAAATTTATAGGCATTGATTATGAAGAAAAAGATTCTGCAATTTTAATTAATAATGCTTCAAGAAAGATGGTATGTAAGGTTATCGATGTTCTTCATTTAGAAGGAATAGAATCAGATAATTTAATATATTTAAATATATTAAATAATGAAGAAAATAATGATGATTTCTTACATTATAGTAATGTCTAATGTATACAGTTGATTTACATTTAAAAGGTGAAACAGTAACATCAGCTATATCTAATCTTTATAGTTCTATTAAACTTGCTAAAAAGACTAAAGAAAAGACTTTATGTCTTATTGTTGGTCAAGGTAGTACTGGTGGTACACATAAGATTAAGACAGCTGTTTTAGAAGAATTAAAAACTCTTAAAGAAAAGAATCAAATCAAAGGTTATATTTTAGGTAATGAAATTGATATTTTTAATTCTAATTATCAGTCTTTAAAAGGTAAAGAATTAATAGACAAAACACTACATGGACGTATGAATGCAGGACAAATTGTAGTTATTTTATAAAATTAAATAATTTTTAAAATAAACGCTTAATTTTTAAGCGTTTTTATGTTATAATGCGTTGGATATTTTTAAAGGAGTATTTTGTATGAGTGTATTAAAAGTTAGTAATGTAAGTTTTTCATTTGGAAATAGAACAATTTTAGAAAACGCTAGTTTCGTTTTACAAAAAGGTGAACATGTAGGATTAATTGGTTTAAATGGTGAAGGAAAATCAACTTTCATTAAAATGATTACAGGTTCTATAACACCTGATGAAGGTAAAATTGAATGGTGTAAAAGAATTACAACTGGATATTTAGATCAATATACTTCTTTAACTAAAGGAAAGACTATAAGAGAAGTATTAAGAGAAGCTTTTCAACATATGTATGATTTAGAAATCGAATTAAATGAAATGTATAATAAAATGTGCGATTGTACAGAAGATGAAATGAATCAATTATTAGAAGAAACAGGAGAGATTCAATCTGAATTAGAAGCTTCAGGATTTTATTCATTAGAATCTAAAATAGAAGAGGTTGCGAACGGTTTAGGTTTAGGTGAAATTGGTTTAGATAGAGATGTTACAGACCTTTCTGGTGGTCAAAGATCAAAGGTTTTATTAACGAAATTATTGTTAGCTCAACCAACTATTTTAATTCTAGATGAACCTACGAACTTTTTAGATGAAGAACAAATTAATTGGTTAAAAAATTATTTAATTAATTATGAAAATGCATTTATCTTAGTATCACATGATGTTGCATTCTTAAATAACGTTATAAACGTTATTTATCATATGGAAGATGGTGAATTAACTAGATATACAGGTAATTATGATCAATTCATGGAAATGTATGAAATCAAGAAGCGTAACCAAAATATGGCATATGAAAAACAACAAAAGGAAATTGCTCATCTTAAAGATTTCATCGCCCGTAATAAAGCTCGTGTAGCTACAACTGATTTAGCTAAATCTCGTCAACGTAAGCTTGATAAAATGGAAATTATTGATAAAGCTAAAGAGCAAATCAAACCTAATTTTAAGTTTAAAGAAGCTGGCGCATCAGGTAAATTTGTTATTTCAGCAAATGATTTGGTTATCGGTTATGATGAACCATTATCAAGTAAACTAAACTTTGTTATAGAAAGAGGACAAAAGGTTGTTATAAAGGGTGCTAATGGTATTGGTAAATCTACTTTATTAAAAACATTATTAGGTTTACTTCCACCATTATCTGGTGAATGTAAATTAGATTATAATATTCATTATGGATATTTTGCTCAAGAAGAATCAAATTCTAAAAATACAGCTCATGAAGAGGTTTGGCAAGAATATCCAGCTATGACTAATGCGGAAGTAAGAGGGGCTTTAGCTGCGTGTGGTTTAACTAAAGATAAAATTGAAACATTAATGATGGTTTTATCTGGTGGTGAGGCTGCAAAGGTTAGACTTTGTAAAATAATGTTAAAAGAATGTAATACGTTAATTCTAGATGAACCAACAAACCATCTAGATGTATTAGCTAAAGAAGCATTAAAAGAAGCTTTAATGGAATTTAAAGGTACAATTGTTCTTGTATGCCATGAACCTGAATTTTATAATGGTTTAGTTACTGATGTATTAGATGCGGAAAAATGGACTACTAAATTAATCTAAAGGAGGAGTTCCTTGTGTTAAAAGAATTTAAAAATGTTAATGTGAATTATGAGGGTGAAGCATTAATTAAAATTAATGATAAGTTATATAAAATTCCAGGATGTATTGAAGGAGAAGATATCTTAGTTGAAACAGATGGTAAGTATCCTAAATTAGCTAAGATTTTAAAACCTAGTGAACACCGTATAAAGAGTGGATGTCCTCATCAAAATGAATGCGGTGGTTGCCAATTTATGCATATGGATTATCAATATGAACTTGAACAAAAGAAGAAATATATGAACGAATTATTTAAAGGAATTAAAGGTATTCCTGAAATTGAAGTTATTTCTACTTTTGAACCATATCATTATCGAAATAAAAGTCAAATGACATACAAATTATCTAAAAATAGAAAAGTAGTTTGTGGTTTTTATGAAGAACATAGCCATAGATTAGTCACTATTAATGATTGTATGTTACAAGCTAAACCTGCAAATAAGGTTATAGAAGCTTTAAATAATGTATTATCAAAAAATAAAATAGAACCATATGATGAAAAAACTAGACGAGGAATTGTTCGTCATGTATTTGTTAGATATGGTTATCAAACTAAAGAACTAATGTTAATAATTGTTACAAATGGAGAAATGTTCCCTGGTAGAAACAATGTAGTTAAAGATTTATTAAAGTTAGATTTAGGTATTACAACTATAGTTCAAAACTTTAATGCTAGAGATACATCTATTGTTTTAGGTGATAAAAATAGAGTATTATATGGACCAGGATTCATATATGAAAAAGTAGGAAATTATAAGTTTAAAATATCTCCTAATAGTTTCTTTCAAGTAAACTCATTAGGCATGAAAAAACTATATAATAAAGCTTTAGAACAAGCTGATATTAAAGAAACAGATGTAGTAATTGATGCATATTGTGGAGTTGGTACAATATCAATATTTGCATCTAAATATGCAAAGGAAGTAATAGGTGTAGAACTAAACAAACAAGCTATTATGGATGCAAATATTAATGCAAAATTAAACAATATAAAAAATATAAATTTTATAGCTGATGATGCAACTAACTTCATCACTCATGCAGCAAAAGATAAAGTTAAATTTGATGTATTGATTATGGATCCACCAAGAGAAGGTTCTACTAAACAATTTATTAATGCAATAGGCTTTTTAAAACCTAAAAAGGTTGTTTATATTTCATGTGATCCACATACATTAAAAAGAGATTTATATCATTTTTATGAAAATAATTATGATGTTAAATCAATAACAGGGGTGGACATGTTTGCGAAAACTGTTCATTTAGAAACTATAGCTTATTTAGAATTACACGAAAGTAAATAGTAGTGAAAACACCAAGATAGTTATTAATTTTGGTATTTTATATAAAGTTTATAAAAAAAGTTAAATAACTTTAAAAATGAGAAAAGGGATTAGTTCAGAGCTAATCCCTTTTAGTCTATTCTATAATCTTTTCTCTCTTAAACATTATATATACAAAAAATAGCAAGCTTTATAGTTATATATATATGATTATGATAAAGCTATTTTAGTTCCCAAGAAAAGTGATAGCAAACTCTTAAAAAAGAAAAAAGAAATTGTTCATGAGTTATTTTTTTCATCAATTAAAAGTATCTATATTGATGAGATACAAGATTTGGATGAAAATGGATTTGAAATATTAGATTTTTTATTTTCTAGTGATGTTAATCTATATTGTGTAGGTGATTTCAGATAAGCTTTACGATATCCTAAAATTTTTTATGATTATATAAATAATTGCTCAAACGAGAAGTGGTCTATTGAAAATAAAACGGAGTCCAGAAGGGTGCCCATAAGTAATTTAAACTTAACTAATAAATTATTTGAGAAAAAATATGAGTGCACTAATTACAATAATACAATTGGATTGATTACATACTCATATACTGATGAAAGCAATATCGCAAATGGTATTTAGAATTAAAATGTGATTAAGGAAGTGGTATTGTGCCTTGGATTAACGGTATTGAAGTAAATTTAAAAGTAGGATTGGTTGATATTTTGATTTTATATTTATTATCTAAAGAAAGTCAATTCAAAATTTTAATAATATACATGTTAAAAATTCGAAAATTTTAATTATATTTTATAAAAATACCTTGTGAAACAATGTATTGTATACTATAATCAAATTAACAATATTTATTTTTATAATACTTAAATAAAAAGTGACTGGAGAAGAGAAAATGATAAAGGCTGTAAAGAAATTTAAAAATATACTGTTATTTGTATTACTACATTTAATAATTTCCATATTCTCTTTTTGGATTGTAAAAAAATGCTATACAGAGGGCAATATATTTTATGAATCTTTATTGAACAGTGGAATAATTATTATTGAGCTTTCTACAGTAACTATAACAATTTTAACTACATATGAATTTTTAATAAAACAAATACATTTTAGTAGATATTCAGAAAAAATTGTTGAGAAAAATGTTAAATTATATTACATTTATACATTTATTTTTATGGTCTTGTGTATTGTAATTTATTGTGTTTATAATAAACAAGTTGATGTTAGTTCGGCTATTTGTTTTGTGTTACTAATTTCGTTATTATTATTCTTATTATTATTTTTCTTTTTTATTAATAGAAATACACTTGATAAGATGATGCATAATAAAACTAAGAGTATAAGACAGAATATTAATAAAGATAAGTTTGAATTAAAAACTATTGATTTTATTAAATTATATAAAGAATGTATTTTTAAAGAAGAGTATGAAATGTCAAAAAAATTAATTTTCTATTACTCTTCAATAGTTGAGGAGATGTTTAAAAATAAATCAAAAATTTTGTCATGTGAAAAAATGAAACCTGATGTCTTTGAGAAAAAAATTGAATATTTGTTACTTAGTTATGAGTTGTTTATTGTAAAAGAAAAAAATAATTTTGCAACAGAAATGAATAAAATTATTTTTTTAGAGTTGATGAATCTATATAAACAAAAGAAAAAATTTGATAGGGAATCATCATGTAATATATTGAAAATAATAGAAAGAATATTATTAATCGATAATACATTTTATGAAGTAGAACCGTTATTTAGAATGTATTTAATCAATGCATTAGAAGGTGAGGATACAACGAGCTTTGATGAATTTGATAATTCTTTAAATATTTTCACAAATTTTTTGGATAATGGAAGGATTTCTGAACCATATCTATATGTAAGGTACATTTTTGATTTTTTAGATAAGGTGAAATTTGATAAAGGAGACATGTTAGAAAAGCTTTTAAATTTTAGAAATATTTGTTTTCTTAAATATAGATTTGGAGGATTATTTAATTTTACTAAGGAATTGGATTTTTATTGTTTAAAAGAGAAAAAATATGAAAAATGTGTTAGTTCTTATAAACAATTAATAAAATATACATCATTTTATTCTAACGAAGATAATATTAAGGCTATATTGCTATTGCTAGAAGAGTTAATTAATGATAAAGAGAGAAAAGAATACATTTTGGATTTTTATAAAATGTATTTTGAGGTTATAGGTAAAGCATTTCAAAAAGTTGAGTTTATTCCTAATATGATAATTCCTAATTATAATACTGAAGATTTTGAGATAATTTATGATGATTTGTGCAGGATAGCTTACATTTCTATTGTTAATGAAAATGATTCATATCTACATCATATTATTAGTTCGATCAATAAAAAGACACTAGAATGTGATGGAATGTTGGATGAGAAAATTTTTGATTTTTATGATGAAATTTTCTTCATGATGTCTCAAAGTCCAAATCAAAATTTATTAAATTTGATTATTAGTAAATATATTGAATTATATGACGATTTAGATAAAAATAGGAAATTAAAAGATAAATTTGTTAGTAAAGCTATAAATGTTGTTTTTAATAATCTTGATTATTTTATCTTGCGTCAAAATGAAAATAGTTATATATTTGAAAGAATTTTTTATGATTTTTTATCACCTAAAAAAGATTATCATTTTATCAAGAAAGAGCGTGGTAATATAATATCACGTCTATATAAGAAAGCATATTCAGCTATTGAATATTCTGATAGCAAAGTTATTAAGTTTATATCAAATATAATGGCTTGGGAAACGAAAAAAAGAATTGATGATGGGACTAATCCATCAGAAATATTTAAAGATGGTTTGGATTTATTGAATACTTTAATATCAGTGAGTTATTCAGAAGAAGTAGTAATATTTGTTGGGACATTTATTACGACAATTTGGGCTTATGCTAAATCATCAAGCACTGACATTAAAGTTGATAAAAACAAATTACGCTTTAATGCATATAGAGATGTTACAGATAAAATGGTTAGTTATTTAATAAAATCAATAGCGTTGAGAAAAAACGTTTCAAAAGAATGGAATGATATACTTGATACTGCAAACTATGAGCATACTTTAGTGACTATAGAAAAAGAATTATTAGAAAGAGAAAATAAATTGAAATCAAAAATTGTTGTTGGTAATAAAGTGTTGAGGACATAGGCCTTTCGAAAAAAAGAAAGCTTATAAATATATTTTGTAAATAATAATTGTAATCTTGCCATAAATTTCTTTGATAATATGTAATTTTCATTTACTTAATAAAATTAAAACAATATTATGACTCTTAAAGTATAAAAAAATATATATTTCTAAGTAATTCTAGAATATCAAAATTATAAATTATTAATACATCTTGTCGTAAAATGTAATTAGGTTTATAATTGGATATGAGGATGTGTTTAAAATGACATGGATTAATGATATTGAAGAAAATTTAAAAGTTGGAATATTAGATATTTTATTGTTAAAATTATTATCAGAACAAGATATGTATGGATATCAAATTAGACAAGAAATATTAAAAAGGAGTTTAAATAAGATAGATATTAAAGAAGGATCTTTGTATGGCCCTTTTTATAGACTAGAAAAAAAAGGTTTTATAAAATCTTATAGAATTCTAGTATCAGGAAAAAGATATAGAATTTATTATCAAATAACAGATTTAGGTAATAAATATCTAGATTGTGCTTATGAAGCATTTAATAATATTTATTTTTATTCTAATGAAATACTATTTAAAGGGAGCATTAAAAATGATAAGTAATAAAGAATTAAAAAAATATTTTAAACACGTAAAAAGTGATTTAAAATATTCTATAAATGTAAAAAGTCAAATTATAAAATCTTTAAAAAGTCAAGTTTATAATTATATAGAAGAAAATGAATGTGATTCTATTTTGGAAATTGAAAAAGAATTTGGAACGGGGTTAACTATATCTGAAAATTTGAAAGAGGAAGAACTAAAATATTTTAAGAAAAAAGCAAAAATTGCTTTAATATTTGAAGTTTTTACAATTATTATTGCAATATTTCTAATATTATATATTATCATTCTTTTAAATACATTAGGCGATAGTTCCCACATCACCATAAAAAAAGAATAAAGGAGATAAAAAATGAAGAAAATTATTGTATTTGTTTTGTGTTTATTGGCTGTAATAATTCCCCATTTTTCAACTGAAGCTAAAGTAAGTGAGCAAAATGATGATTTCCTTGAGATATATCAAGAAACTATTTATCTAGAAAATGGTAATTATTTGGTGAAAAGAATTAATGAAGTAGATAATACTATATCAACTAGAGGTACTGCGTATTATAAAACAGGCGAACTAGAGGTGGCAGAATATAATAAAAATGATAAGTTATTATGGACGTATACTCTAGTAGGGACTTATTTAATTGAAACAGGAATTTCTTGTGTTAGTACTAATGCTACTTATTCAACTGAAATTTTTTCTTCAGTATGGAATTTTAGTGATGGATCTACATCTTTTGCTGATAATTACGTTAGAGGATTAGGAACATTTAAACATAAAATATTATTGGTTACTACTCAAACGATAGATATAGATGTAAAATTATATTGTGATACATATGGTAATTTATATTAAAATGTATATACATATCAATATGGTTTTTATGCAATTGAGAGAAAATTATTTGTATTAATTTTATTAATTAGTTAAAGATTGTAAATATTATTTATCATTTTTACTATATGTTTAATTAGTAAGATTCTTTTAAAAAAATTAAAATGATAAGATGTTAAAATAAATATATTTTAGTGTTTAACACCCCTTGAGTTGTACTAGAAAAAAAGTTAAGCTGAGAAATCAGCTTTTTAATTTTATAAAAAATATCTTGTCATAAAAGGTATTTAGAGTTATAATGAAATTAAGGAAATGACATTAAAATTTTATTAAATATTAAGATATTAAAACGGAAAAATATATTTTATACAATAATAGAAAGTGGTGATTGAAGTGGGTTTATTAAAATTTTGTTAATGAAAAATTGAAAGGAGAAGCCAGAAATGAAAAAAATACTTAATATAATATTAATGCCAATAATCGTCACTTTAATTTTATGTGTCGAATTCTATTATAATTCTATTAATGCACTTAACAATAAAAAATATGGTTTACCGCCAGATTTATCAATTTTACCAGAAGGAAATCATATTGTTTCGGATCCTAATTTTATGGAAAATTACTTTTTTAAATTAAATGATTTTGGATATAATCTAGTCGGGACTTGTTCTTATGTGGCTACTAGTATGTTAATGTCTTATTATGACTCTTATTGGAATGATAATATAATTCCAGAACAATACGAAAGTTCTGCTACTTTTTCTTCATATACTAACTCGATTCCTGTGAATAAATCAGCAGGAGCCATTTCAGATAAAAATGAGTTATCAAATGATATTTCTTATAGAATCGCTAACTTTGGCAATTATACTTATAGCGATTATCTTTATTTTATTAACAATAAATATTCTAACTATCATCATTTAAAATTAATTTATGAACACAACATATTACAACCTTGGTTAGCTGGTTCTCCAGATAGTATAATAATTAATAGTAATTACACACCTGTTCAAACTGATATAGAGGGGTTAAATTTTTATCAAATATGTTCGCTTGTTAATTCGAATTTAAGTAATTATGGAACGGTCAAATATTTTACATCTAACGTAAAAAATCAAATTATTAATTTACTTCAAAATAATATTCCTGTTATTTTAGGCATTGGTTCTAATTTAGGAGGACACGTTGTAGTAGCTTATAAATATGATAACTCAACTAACAAAATATATGTTCATTCAGGTTATGAAAATTTAACATGTGTCACAATTGAAGACCTTAACTATAACAGTTATGATTTCGGAATTTACTTTACACCTACTTGCAATCATATTTGTAGCGATAATTATATTCACAATTCAAAAAGATATTGCGTTTGTGATTTAGATGGAACACATTCGCATCACACCCATAGATATAATATAATTAATGAAAGATTATTAAATTATCATAATTTAGAATGTATTTGCGGTTGTGAAAGTATCGCTTATCATACTATTGTTCATGGCACAGAATACTATAATACTTCAAATGCCAGATGTGCATTGTGTTATTATTGCGGCTTCGAACTAATATTAAATGTTGGATTAACTTATTATACTATATACATATAACAGATACGGAGATGATTCTATTGAAAAAAATATTTCTTATATTTAATGTAATTTTGTTCATTTTTTTAGTTGGCTGTTCTGAAAATACAGAAACACCAATTACTAATAATGATGATTACACTAGTTTTGTAGAAAAATATAATTTTATTTCAAATGATTTAGCTATTAGTATGATGAATAAAAATGAAAATATTAGTATTAGTCCGTCTTCTATTATAAATGTATTGGCGATTATCTATGAATCTTCTTCATCTGAAAATAGAGAAAAAATAGCATCTTATTTTGAGGTTGATCAAGAAAAATTAGGAGATTATTTTGTAAAATTATTCACTTCATTACAACAAGAACATTACGGAATTAAATATAATGATGATGGTAGTTCATATAATGATATAACAGGTGGTTTTTATATAGATAATTCATTTTGGTATAATAATAACTATACTGTATATGATGAAAAAGCTACTGAATTAATTGCAAAATATAATTTAAATGCTAATAAAGTAAGATTCAATGAAGAAACAAACAATATAATAATTAATCATATAAAAAATGCCACTAATGGAATGATTGATTTAACCAATACATTAAAATTTCCTGAACAAACTTTATATAGTCTTATAAATGTTCAATACTTAACTGATATATGGAAAAATAAAAAAATGACATTTACTGAAGAAGCTTACTTATTTACAAATAGTGAAGGTTATAAGAAAGATACAAAGTTATTGATAGGATCATATATCGATGGGAAAACAATAACTAAAGAAAAATATAGTTATTTTTATACGGAAACAAAAAATAAGTATAAAATTAAATTTATTGTTCCAAATGAAAAGTATACAGTTAATGATATTTTAAATAAAGAAACATTAACTGAAGTTAATCAAATTAAAGATTTTAATGCATTAAGTGATTCAGGAAAAACACAATCAACAAGATGTATATTTCCTGCTTTTGAAACAAGTTACAATGAAAATATTTTATCTTATTTAAATTCTTATTTTAATAATTTATTTGATGATAATAATTTATTATGTACATTATTAAACTCAAATAATACTAAAGCTAATCAAATTATTCATGCAACTAATGTTAATATAGATGAAAATGGTGTGAAAGCCGCTGCAGTTACTGCAATGACTAATTATACTGGTATAGATATTAATAAAGATTTGCATGATTTTGTTATAAATAAAGAATTTGTTTATATAATAACAGATTCTAATGATGTAGAATTATTTATAGGACAAGTGAAAACTATATAAAAAAATAAATATAAAGTTTTAAAATTTTACAATCAAATGCAATATTCTCAACAAAGAAGAAGATTAGATTATTTATTATTAACTTTACAAGGTGTTAGTTTAAATACATCAAATGAATTAATTAAAACAGAAATATTAAAAGCTATAAATATTCTTATAGAAAAAAGAAACAAAATGATACTTCAAAAGACATAATTTCTTATCTGATTATTTAGATGTTATATTTTTTGTCTGGGTATCTATTGAATAAGTAGAAACTATCGCATATTTAGAGCTACACGAAAATAAATAGTAGTTAAAACACCAAGATAGTTATTAATTTTGGTGTTTTATATAAATTGTATAAATAAAGTTTAATAACTTTACCCGTTGCAATTATATCAAATGAGCTAATTAAATCTAAGTTTATAATAGCGCAGTTTTATATATAATTTTATCAGCAAACAAAACATAAATTTTATTTTTTGTTTTGTTAAAACATTATGTGAGAAAATTATGTTAAAAGTATATTTTCATATATATTAAGGAAGAAGGTATTTTTATGAAAATTAATAATGTAAGAAAACTCTATATAATTTTTGAGGTTCTTATCTTTAGCATATTAATAACTGGATGTAGAATTGCATATTTAGGCCCAAAATATATGATGGAAGTCTATTTTGAAGAATCGTATAATCAAAATGAAGATATTACTCTAACAGTAACTATGGGGTTGTCTTCAGATACTTCTTATAAACATGGGGAATATATAATTGCATATTCAACAACAGATGAAGTAAGTGAGGAAGCAACGAAAATCCTATATAGAATAACGGATTTATCAAAACAAGAATATTACTATACACCAAGTGTTTATAAACCAGGAAAAAAAATTAAATATAACTTTACACAAAAGTTTACTTTAGCTAATGAATTATTTAGTGAATCAAGTGGAGAATTTTATATATTAATGTATGAGGCACTTGAAGAATATGTATCTGGTTCTCGTTTGATATTTCCATGTTCATATAAAATAAAAGATGGGATATTAATAATTGAATTAAAATGAACATAAGTAAATAAAAGGAGGTTGTAATGTGGCAAGGAAACTTATAAAGATATCTTTAGCTTTTGTAATTTTTATTGCTTGCTCTAGTATATTGAAAATGAAAATTGAAGCACAAGAAGCATACGATAATAATGAAAATTTTTATAATATACATAACGAAAATAAAAATCAATATATAGTTGATGATTTTACTTGTGACCAATATATATCAGTCAATTATATAGAAAAACCATATAGACCATATGAAGAAATAATTGTAGATTTTATTGTAATATCTTCGTGTGATATAGAAAAAATCACATATAATAACGCTGAATTTGTTAATGTAAGCATAAAAGAAAAAGAAGAGAAAAAAATATCAGTATCTTTACAATTTTCTGCTCAAGATGTTAAACATTGTTTTCAACTGATTATTAAATTATCAAATAACGTTTATTTAACGGGGAATATATATGGTTTTAAGTCTAATGATTTTTATTTTTTAACAAAAGCTAAAGATCCAAATAAAGAATTACTTTATTATGAATATGAATTTGAATTAGGAAGAATTACTCTTGAAGACTATGAAAAGATTGTTATAGATAAAACAATAATTAATACGACAGATGAAGCATTTAGGAGAGTGAAAAACGAAAATTGTAGAACTCGTTTTAATGATTCAACAGTTACTTTAATTGAAGGAGTTTGTGAATGGTTCGATGGTTCGGTATTTCGTCCTTTAAAAAATACATTATTGAATATTCATTATCCTACAGAAGGAGTTGGATGTACCTCTACAGTCACAACAAGTACATATACAGATGAAAATGGTGAATTTTCAGTTGAGCTATGGTTGACAGAAACGGTTGAAATTACAATTGAACTTCGTTCTGAAAGTGAAGGTATAATTGTAAAAAAGAATGCTTTAAATAATTCGTATTCCACTTCTAGAGGACCTATAATTGTTAATCCTGGAGAAAATATAGTTGATTATAATTTTACTATAACTACATCCAGCACTTCAACTAGAGCTTTTGAAGTGCTTCAAGCTTTAAATTATGGTTATAGATATGTTAATGATGTAGTGAACGAAGAACCTTCAACTACTACTTGTCATTTCCCAATAGATGGCGCTGAATATAATCCTATAACTAATGTAATCAATATGCCTGAGGATGCTCATAATTATTGGGATATTATTCTTCATGAATATGGTCATAAAATAGCAAATTATTTTGATATAACTGAATATTATTCAATCGTCACACACAACATTCCAAATGATTTAATTGATTTATACGGAAAGACGACGGGGATGGTAGCATCCTGGGATGAAGGTTTTTCAACTTTTTTTAGTATTATTGTTACACAATATTACGGAAATGAATTGATTTATATGGATAAAGTAAATGATGAAGATTTTAATAATTATATATATTCATCAATTGGAACAATAATACCACAACCTTATCCGTTAGAAACCAACAATTATTTTGGAGAAGGGTGTGAGGGTGCTATATGTTCTGTATTGTATGATCTTTATGATACATATTCATCAACAGAAATATGGGATAACATATCATTAGGTCATGAACAAATTATGAATATTATAATAAATTCCGGTGGTAAATCCTTGTCTCAATTTATTAGTTATTTATTAACGACAAACGTACTTAACATTCATGATGGTAAGTTAGGTGATATTTTATCTAAATATGAAATTTCCGCATATAATGTAAGGATAGAAGATTCAGGATTCTCATCTAGTCCATATAAAATTGTATGGAATGCAGGAGGTGGAACGAAATATCCTAATAATAGTTTCTATTTAATTTTTTATGATAATAACAATAATATGTTAAGCCAAACATATTCTTTCGGAGCAACAGAATATACAATACCTGAGAGTTTTTGGGAACAATTAATAATTTCATCTAATTCTTATATAACAGTGTCAGTTGTTTCATCTCAAACAGCTTCTCCAACTACTGGTCCATATTATTCTGAAAAGATAAGAATAGATTTACCTGATCACGTTCATCAATATACTTACTCGTATTCTCAATCAAGTGCTTTGAATCATATTGCATATTGTATATGTGGAGCATCAAAAACAGAATCACACATTTTCCAAGCGTTTAAAAATGGAAATAGATGTACTAAGTGTTTATATTTTACAACTGGTCCAATAAGTGGTGGCCAAATTTTGGGAATTAATACAAATATTTTGTATTTAGAAGAAAAAGAAGATTATGTTTAATAAATTTATTGCTTAAGAAATAACAAAATAATTTTTAAAATAATTAAAACTATTTGAAGCCGATTATGAAAGCTAGGCTACAAGTTTATTTATAGTTTTTCTAAATCTCAATGAGTACGAAAGGAAAATAGAAAAAATTAACACATAGCATATTTAGAATTTCACGAAGATAAATAATGGGTAAAAACACCAAACTAGTTTATAGTTTTGGTGTTTTTTCTGGTTCTCTAAATTCTGATGTATGTTAGAGAGAACTAAACTACAAATATACAATGTATGTGAACTGTAAATTATAGTATATGTCAACTACAAATAAGTATATATGTAAACAACAAATTTTATATGTATGTAAGGGCAGGCTC
>JBGVFV010000053.1:0-15928 GCA_045121295.1 Candidatus Pelethenecus sp. | reverse complement strand
AATATATTCACCTGTATCATTAGGACCTCGATATCTTAATAAATGAGTCATTGCTTTTAACTTGTTTTCTTGATCACTTATGTCTTTTGAAAAATTACATAAACATACGATTCCACACATATTTTTCACCCCTAATATTATATGTATATATAAAAAAAATATGCTACAATATATAAAAGGGAGAATAATGATATTAATAATTATATTTTTCGTTTTATATAGAAAGCACTTGTTAATGGTGGACTAAATGTGATATCAGGTATTAAAAAATATAATATGATTCATATATTTGTAGATTTTCTAAAGTATAATATTCCTTACTGGAATACAATGGTTAATTTTAATGTGATGGAGGAAGAGTGTATGCGTATTGAAGAAGGAGCAAAAATAGTTGTAGAAGATTGGCTACATGCTAAAAAGGGTGACTTAATCTATTTTATTACTGATGAAACAAAAAGAAGAGAAGCAAAAGCTTTTAAAGAAGCAACAGAAAAGGTAGGAGCAATCTGTGAAATTACTGAGTTAGATTCGACTCAAATTCAGTCAGGCGCATGCATCGATGAATTAAGATGGGAAATGGCTAAAGCAGATGCGATAGTAGGAGCGACAAATTATTCTTTTATTACGACTGATGCGGTTCATTATGCTTTGTCAAGAGGTGTACAATTCTTATCAATGCCAATGTCTACTAATGATGGTCGTTCATTATTAGAACAGGAATTTTTAAGAATGGATCCTGATGAAGCATCACGTATAGGAATGCCAATGTTCTGGCAGTTAAGAAATGCTAGTCATATTCATGTAACAACAGAATTAGGAACTGATCTTCATTTTAATATTACTGATCGTTTTCCAGGAATTTTTCATGGTTCATTGTGGGAACCTGGAAAATGTTCTTCTGCTAGTTTTGAGATTTATATTCCTCCGGTAGAAATAAAAACCCATGGTAAATTAGTTTTAGATGGTTCAATGGGATATATTGGTTTAGTTGAAAAACCATTAAAAATTACTTTTGAAAATGGGTATATCAAATGTATTGAAGATACCCCTGATGGTGTGAAGTTATTAAGATATATTAAATCTTTTAATGATTTGGAAATGTTTTGTGCAGCAGAATTTGGGATAGGATTAAATACTGTTGCTAAATGTCAAGGAATAAGTTATATTGAAGATGAATCTGCATATGGAACTTTTCATATTGGATTTGGTAGAAATCTAGCATTAGGCGGTAGTCATAATGCAGCTGGACATTTTGATTTGGTTACTCATAATCCAACAATTGTAGTTGATGATAAAGTGATTATGAAAAATGGTGTAGCAAAAGGAATAAGAATAGATAATCATGGAATGATTTAATTTATTCCTTTTTTTGGTAATTGAAAATCGTTATATCTCTATTAATCAGCTTAAAATCAATAAATATTGACGCTTTTATCGTATTAATGATATAATGATAGGGTATAGTATGAAAAGGAGGAATTTATAATGGAAGATGCTATTAAGTTAATTGGTATCGTAATTGTTGTTATCGGATTTGTAATGAAACTTGATACCTTAGCTGTAGTTGTCGTTGCTGGTTTAGTTACTGGTTTAGTTGGTGGAATGTCTGTTATGGATATTTTATCTACTTTAGGATCAGCTTTCTTAACTAATCGTACTGCAACATTGTTTGTTTTGACATTACCAGTTATTGGTTTATGTGAACGTATGGGTCTTAGAGACAAGGCTGTAGATTTGATAAAGAGTTTAAAAGGAGCTACTACTGGACGTTTGTTATCAATTTGGCAAGCTGTTCGTACAGTATGTTCTGCATTCTCTTTACGTATAGGTGGACATCCCCAATTTATTCGTCCATTAATTAATCCTATGGCACAAGCTGCTGCTATTGCTCAATATGGAGAAGTTGATGAAAAAACTGAAGATGAAATCAAAGGTATGGCTGCAGGTACAGAAAACTATGGAAACTTCTTTGCACAGAACTGTTTCATGGGGTCTTCTGGAACTTTATTGATTGTAGCTACATTGAATGAAATTTTTGCTTCAAATGGTATTAACATGGAAGTTACTGCTAATCAGATTGCTGTTCAATCAATACCTATTGCTATTATTTCAGTAGTTGTTGGTGTTGCTTATGCATTATGGTTTGATATGAAATTAAAGAAAAAATATAAAAAGTAGAAGGGAGAAAAGAATATGTTAGAAATCGAATGGACTACTAGTACAATTCTTGCTGAAATCTTCTACATTATAATAGGAGCTGTTTTTGCGTTAGCTGGAATTGATACTCTAAAAAATAAAAACGCTGATAAAAATGTAACTACTGCTGCTTTCTATTTTATTTTAGCAGTTACATTTATTGTAGGAGCTCATATTCCTACTTGGATTACTGGAGCTTGTATTGTGGCTCTAGCTTGTTTAACTGCTTTAGGTTTAGTAAAACCTACTGCACAAAACGTACCTACTGCTGAGGAAACTCGTGCAAATGCTGATAAACATGGATTTAAAGTATTTATCCCACCAGTATTCTTAGCAATTACTGCTGTAATTGTTGCTACAGTATTCTCTTCATTAGGTTCAAACAATGCAATTGGTATTAGTGCTGCTGTGGCATTAGTTGTTGCTTTGGTATTATTTAAGAAAGATTTAGGTACATCTATTAAAGATGGTGTACGTTTAACTCAAAATGTTGGTACTACAGGTATTTTACCTCAGGTATTAGCTGCTTTAGGTTCTTTATTCACTGCTGCTGGTGTAGGTGCTGTTATTGCTGCTGGTGTTAGTGCAATTATCCCTGAAGGAAATCAATTTGCTGCAGTTGCAGTATATTGTATTGCAATGGCATTATTTACAATGATTATGGGTAATGGTTTTGCTGCATTTGCAGTTATTACTGTTGGTATTGGTTACCCATTCTTAATTGCTCAAGGAGCTAATCCTGTTGTTGTTGGGGCTTTAGGTTTAACTGCTGGTTACTGTGGTACTTTAATGACTCCAATGGCTGCTAACTTCAATATCATGCCTGCTGCGTTACTTGAAACTAAGAGTAAATATGCTATTATCTTTGCTCAAGTTCCAGTAGCATTAATTATGTTAGCAATTCATATTGTATTAATGTATGTTTTAGCATTCTAAAATAGGAGGATATTATATGAAATTATTATTAACTGGTTTTGATCCTTTTGGTGGTCAACCAATTAACCCAGCTTTAGAAGCAGTTAAATTAGTTGCTGATAAAGTAGGAAATGTAGAAGTTGTTAAGTTAGAAGTACCAACAGTATTCTATAAATCAATCGATACAGTTGCTGCTGCAATTGAAAAAGAAAAACCAGATGCAGTTGTTTGTGTTGGTCAAGCTGGTGGTCGTTATGATATTACTCCAGAACGTGTAGCTATTAATGTTAATGATGCACGTATTCCTGATAATGAAGGACAACAACCTTTAGATGGACCAATTTTTGCAGATGGAGAAACAGCTTATTTTACAACTTTACCTATTAAGGCTATGGTAGCTGCAATCCGTGAAGCTGGTATTCCTGCAAGTGTTTCTAATACTGCTGGTACATATGTATGTAATCATTTAATGTATGGTGTTTTATATACTCTTGCTAAAAAATATCCTGGAGTTCGTGGTGGATTTATTCATGTACCATTTATTCCAAGTCAAACTGTTAATCGTCCAACTCCTGCACCTTCAATGAGTGTAGAAGTGATTGCTAAAGGATTAGAAGCTGCTATTAAAGCTATTGGTGAAAATGAAGAAGATTTAAAAGTGGCTGAAGGTCAAACTCATTAATCAACAAACCATCGATAAGTCGATGGTTTTTCTTTTGGGACAAAGCTCGGACAAATTCGAAACAAATTCGAGACAAATATTCCTCCATTCTATGGTATAATATAGACGGTGATTAAATGGAATGTCCAAGGTGTCATAATACTAATGTAAACAAATTTTATAAAATTAATAATCGGTATTATTGTCGTAATTGTATTCGTTTTTCCAGGGTATACATAGATGAGTATGCTTCTTTGCATTTATCAAAGCAGATTTCTCATAACGTTTATTATCGATTGCCTTTTGAATTATCTTCAATGCAGAAAAAAATATCTGAAACATTAAAGGTTAATTATATTCATCATAAGAATAGTATTGTACTTGCAGTATGTGGATCAGGCAAGACTGAAATAGTATTTGATACTATAGCTTATGCTTTAAGTCAGGGGGATAAGGTTTGTTTTTGTACACCTAGAAAGGAAATTTGTAAAGAATTGTATCAAAGATTTATTGAACATTTTCAATACTTAGATATCTCATTGATATATGGTGGGCACTTAGAAAAACTAGATAGTCAGTTTATTATCTGTACAACTCATCAATTATATCGTTTTGAAAAGACGGGGTTTCATCTTATCATAATTGATGAAGTAGATGCTTTTCCTTTTTATAAGAATGAAGTTCTCCAAGAAATATTTAATCGTTGTATAAAAGGAAACTATATTAAAATGAGCGCAACAGTAGATAATAATGATATTCAAGAAGAAGAGCTGCTTATTATGAATCGAAGATATCATAATAAGGATTTACCAGTACCTTATAAACGTATTATGCCTTTTTCTTTTCAAAAGTATTATCTAGTGTATTTTTTACGACGAATGAAAAAAAGCAATAAGAAAACTCTTGTTTTTGTACCAGTTATTAAAGAGGTCATAGAATTGGTTATGTTTTTAAGAAAGTTTCGTTTTAAAGTTGAAGGTATTCATTCTAAGACATTAAATAGTGAAAAGATTATTCAACAATTAAAAGATAATCAATTAGATGTTATAGTATGTACAACCATTTTAGAAAGAGGAATTACGATTAAAGATATACAAGTTATTGTCTATCATTGTGAACATCATGTTTTTGATAGTCGAACATTAATACAGATTGCTGGTAGGGTAGGTAGAAAGCCTGAGGCTTATGAAGGTTATGTATGTTTTCTTTCATCGTATTCTACAAAGGAGATGAATAAATGCATTTATTCTATCAAAAGACTCAACGAGACTGTTTAGTATGTTTTGATTCTTTAAAAAAAGATATAAGTTTAATTCATATGATTAAAGACGTTCCCATTTGTTTGTCATGTATAAGAAAATTAGAAATTAATGACCATACGATTTCATTTCATCACTATCCATTACGAATTCTTTATTCTTATAATGATTTCTTTCAATCGTTATTGTATCAGTACAAAGGATTATATGATATTGCTTTAAAGGATGTATTTTTATGTTTGTTTAAAGATGAATTTCAAAAGAAATATAAAGATTATATAATTGTTGTTGCTCCCAGTTCATCTTTATCAAATAAAACAAGAGGTTTTGCACCAATGGAGGTCATTGCTTCTACGATACATAATCATATATTTACTGGTTTATATAAAAAAGAAGAGTATAAACAAAGTGATTTATCATATAATCAAAGAAAAAAGGTGAAAGATAAAATAGGGATAAGAGATAAAGAATTATTGAGAAATAAGAAAGTATTGATTATGGATGATGTGATAACATCATCTTCGACGATGGCAACATGTTTGGCATTAGTCCAAACATGTCAGCCATCAAAAATAGAATTATTGGTTTTATCTTCTTCACATTGGTGAAAAGATTCTACAATATTCTCTATATTGTGATTCTTTTCTAAATAAAATTTAAAGATTAAGATACTTCCTTTTAAAAATAATGAGCTTTCGACATCAATCGAGAAGTTCTTTAAAGACATTGCTTTATACTTGATATGAACCGTTGTTTAGAAAGGAATGATAGTATGCAAGGTAAAGTAAAATGGTTTAATGCAGAAAAAGGATTTGGATTCATTGATAGAGGTGAAGGCAAAGATGTCTTTGTTCATTATAGTCAAATAGTACAAGATGGATATAAATCTTTAACTGAAGGAGAACTTGTTGAGTTTGAATTGTATCAAAGTGAGAGAGGATTACAGGCTAAACATGTTGTCAAAGTATAGAAACTAGATTATTCTAGTTTCTTTTTATTTTGATTTATATTAAGTTTATATTAATGTTTTAATATAAACTTAAATATTTTGTTATTTAACTTTATGAAATTATTGATATAATGGTGAGCGAGGTGGGATTTTAATATGAAAATTTCATTTATATGTTGTTGAACTTATATGTTAAGGATTCTTGAGTAGATAGGAATTTGGTATCAAGATTTTTAACAACTATTAATAACGACAAAAAGAATATTATTATAAAGTTTTTTAATGATATAAATTTGTTTTATATTCAATTATTAATGGTAATGATAATATTGTTAGATTGTGTATTATATTTTTTTATGAAAAATGGGATAGTTTTCTTTCTGTTAAGAGAGAATATTGTTTAATTTTTTATTGATGAATTCTTTAATAATGGAATTGTTTATATTAGAAGAATTAGTTTTTTATGTGAATTGATTTAACTTGTAAATAAGAAAGAAAATGGTATAATTATACTGTTTCATTGTATATGAAAGGAGATTGTTTTATGGCAAGCAAAAAACAAGAAATTAGAAAAAAAATAAAAAAAGAAAAAGCTAAAGAAATTGAGGAATTAGGATTAAATCCTGATGTGGAAATTGTTGATTTAAATGACAATGGAGATGAGGATATTGTTGTTGAAACTTTTGAGAATATCAAAAAATCTAAAGCTCCAGTTATTGAATTTAGTACAACTCCTCAAAAACAAAAGAAAGGTTTTTTTGGAACAATTAAAAGTGCTTTTTCTCAGGATAATAAAATATTAAAAAAATTAGAAAAACAGGCGCAACAGGTTTTAGATTTAGAACCTAAATATCAGGCAATGGATGATGAAACATTAGTTTCTCAAACACAGATTTTTAAAGATCGTTTAGCCCAAGGTGAAACTTTAGATGATATTATGATAGAAGCTTATGCTACAGTAAGAGAAGCTGCATATAGAAGATTAGGATTAAAAGCATTTAAAGTTCAGATTATGGGAGCTATTTCATTACATAATGGTGATATAGCTGAAATGAAAACAGGTGAAGGTAAAACTTTAACATCTATTTTTCCTGTATATTTAAATGCTTTAGAAGGTAAAGGTGTTCATGTTGTAACTGTTAACGAATACTTAGCTCGTCGTGATAAAGAAGATAATAGTAAGGTTTATGAATTCTTAGGATTAACTGTTGGTTTGAATACTGCGTTCTATGAGGGAACTAGTGAAAGAGTTTCTAAAGATTATAAACGTATTCAACATAATTGTGATATTACTTATACTACAAATTCTGAATTAGGTTTTGATTATCTAAGAGATAATATGGTTACTAAGTTAGAAGATAAAGTTTTAAGACCATTGAACTATGCTTTAGTGGATGAAGTTGACTCTATCTTAATTGATGAATCAAGAACACCATTAATTATTTCTGGTGGTAAAAAGAATATTGCAGCATTTTATGTACAAGCAGATAAGTTTGTAAAATCATTAATCAACGAAAAGGATTATGAAGTTGATATTGAAAGTAAAACAGTAACTTTGACTGATAATGGTATTACTAAAGCAGAAAAAGCATTTAAAATTAAGAATTTATATGATCCAGAACATTCTTCCTTAGTGCATCATATCAATCAGGCTTTAAAAGCAAACTATACAATGCAAAGAGATGTTGAATATATGATTGCTACTGAAGATGGAAGTAGAGATATTAGAAATGCAAGTATTATGATCATTGATCAGTTTACTGGTCGTGTTATGCCAGGACGTGTTTTCTCTGATGGATTACATCAAGCATTAGAAGCTAAAGAAGGAGTCCCTATTAAAGAAGAAACTGCTACTCTAGCAACAATCACATATCAGAACTTCTTTAGATTATTTAATAAATTAGCTGGTATGACTGGTACTGCAAAGACTGAAGAAGAAGAATTTAGAACAATTTATAACATGCGTGTTATTGAGATTCCAACCAATAGACCTGTTATTCGTGATGATAAACCTGATAGAGTTTATTCTACTCAAAAAGCAAAATATAAAGCTATTTGTGATGAAGTTGAAAGACGTCATAGTTATGGACAACCTATATTATTAGGTACTGTTTCTGTGGAAACATCTGAAATTTTATCTAGAATGTTGAATAAACGTGGTATTAGACATAATGTGTTGAATGCTAAAAACCATGCTGCTGAAGCTTTAATTATTGAAAAAGCAGGAGTATTAGGTGCTGTTACAATTGCTACTAATATGGCAGGACGTGGTACTGACATTAAATTAGGAGAAGGTGTAGAAGAAATTGGTGGATTAATGGTTATTGGTAGTGAAAGACATGAATCTAGACGTATTGATAATCAGTTAAGAGGACGTTCTGGACGTCAAGGTGATCCAGGTATGTCTCAATTCTATATTTCTACAGAAGATGATCTAATTCAAAGATTCGGTGGAGATGTATTTAAAGAAAGATTAAAGATGATTATTAATCTTATGAATAAAGAAACTGGTGATTTAGATGCACCTATCACTTCTAAGATGGTTTCTAAGGCTGTTACATCTGCTCAAACTAGAGTAGAAGGTAATAACTTCGATTCTCGTAAAAATGTCTTAAAATATGATGATGTAATTAGACGTCAAAGAGAAATTTTCTATGAACAACGTATGCAAGTTGTTAAAGTTAACGAACTTGAAAGTTTAGTTAGAAACATGATGCGTAAAGCTGTTGAAAATATTTGTTATAGTCATATGCGTCAAATTTCTTCTAAGAAGTTTGAAATTGATGATGATGCAATTGCTCAAAGCTTTAATGGTACAATTTTACCTCCAAATAGTATCGATGTTAATGTGTTAAAAACATTAGATGATGAACAAATTGTAGATTATATTTGTGAACAAGCATATAAGTTTATTGATGTTAATAAAGATGCTGCAAAAGAAGCAAAAGAAAAATATGGAATTGAATTACCAGACAATGTTTTTGATATTTATTTAAAAGACATTCTTTTAAGAGTTTTAGACCAATATTGGATGAAACATATTGATGATATGCAAGGTTTAAGACAAGGTGTAGTATTACAATCTTATGCTCAAACTAACCCATTAGAAATTTATCAAAAAGAAGGATATATTCGTTTTGAAAAATTAAATGAAAATATCAACCGTGAAGTATTAAAATATGTAACTCATACTAGATTACAAATAAGAGCTCGTCAAGAAGAAGTTGATCCAATGAAAGGTTTAACTACAAATGACAAACAAGAACCAGTTAAGAAAAAACCAGTAGAAAAGAAAGTTTCTGTTGGCCCAAATGAACCATGTCCATGTGGTTCTGGCAAGAAGTTTAAATTCTGTCACGGCTTAAAATAATTTATAAATGGTCCTATCTACTGATAGGACTTTTTTTGAAAATAAGGGTGGATAAAATGAAAAAAATATTTTTACTATTAATGGTTTCACTAACAATTTTTATGGTTGGATGTAGTGAGACAAAAGAAAAAAAGGCTATTGAGGAAAGTATGAATGAATATGTGGATTCATTAATTTCTTCAACAACTAGCTATATACCATCATGGAATAAAGAAGGTTTCAAGGGAAGATGGAACTATATTGATGGAGTATTTTTAAATTCTATTGTTAGTTTATATGAACAAACAAATAACGAAGAATATAAAGATTTTTTAATCAATTACATCGATTATTATATTGATGATAATGGTGTTTTTATACATCCAAAAACTAAAGAACCTAATTACAAAACTGGCGAATTAGATAGTGTTTGTTGTAGCAGAATTTTATTTGATGCTTATGAATATACAAATGATTCTAGATATGAAAAGGCCATCAAAAATACATATAATGAATTATTAATGATACCTAAAGCTGAAGGTACTAACAATTTTTGGCATAAGACTAGTTATCAAAATCAAATATGGTTAGATGGTATGTATATGTATGCACCATTTTATGCTAGATATGCTAAAAATTATGTAATGGATGATAATGATATAAATGTTTTTGGTTTACTTAAAGATCAATATGAATATATTAGAAATAATATGTTTAATGAAGAATTAGGATTATATTATCATGGACATGATTCAACAAAAACAATCTTTTGGGCAGATAAAAAAACTGGTAATAGTAGTTCATTTTGGTTGAGATCTATAGGATGGTATTTAGTATCTTTAGTAGATGTATTAGAATATTTCCCTGAAGGAAATGATAAGGTATATTTAACGGAATTATTAAAAGAAGGAATTGATGGTGTATTAAAATATATAGATAAAGATTCTAAAATGTTTTATCAATTAGTTAATTTAAAAAATATAGAAGTGAATGTTAAATCAACGTATTTAGAAGCTTTAAAAAACACAAAATATATGGTAGATGGAAAGTATGTTGATACTAAAATTTCTAATTATTTAGAATCATCAGGTTCTAGTATGATTGCATATTGCCTATTAAAAGGTAGTAGATTAGGTATTTATGATTATAAAAAGCTAGGAAAACAAATATTTGAAGGCATTTATAATCATAGTTTTAAGAATAATAAGTTAAATGATATATGCATAACTGCAGGACTTGGCCCAGAACAAAATAAACATAGAGATGGTTCTAGTGCATATTATTTAGCTGAACCAGTTGGTAAAAATGACGCAAAAGGCGTAGGACCATTTATAATGGCATATTTAGAATATATTAGATAAATCTAATATTATGTAAAGGCTTTCATTGACAAAATTATAAATGTAATTTATAATAGTAAGTGAAAAGTCTAATTAATATATTAGAAAGAAAAGAGGTAGAAAAAATGAAAAAATTCGATGTATTAAATCGTATTCAAGAAGTAGGGGTTGTTGCTGTTGTTAGAGCCAACAGTGAAGAAGAAGCAATCAATATTTCTAAAGCATGTACTGATGGTGGTGTAAAGGCTATCGAAGTTACATTTACTGTACCTGGTGCAGATTCAGTAATTAAAGCTTTAAAGAAAGCTATTCCAGCTGACAAGTTAATTGTTGGTGCAGGTTCTGTATTAGATCCTGAAACTGCTAGAGCTGCTATTTTAGCAGGTGCTGAATTCGTAGTTGCTCCTTCATTCAGTGAAGAAGTTGCTAGATTATGTAACAGATACCAAGTACCTTATATGCCTGGTACTCAAACAATTAAAGAAATTGTTACTGCTATGGAAGCAGGTTGTGATGTTATTAAAGTATTCCCTGGTGATATGTTAGGGCCAGTATTTATTAAAGATGTTAGAGGTCCAATCCCATATGCTAATTTAATGCCTTCTGGTGGTGTTAACTTAGAAAATGCTGGTGAATGGATTAAGATGGGTGCTGTATGTATTTCTTCAGGTTCTCACTTAACTGCTCCAGCACAAAAAGGTGATTTAGCTACTACAACTGAAAGAGCTAAATTATATGTTCAAGCTGTAGCTGATGCAAGAGCTTCAATGAAAAAATAATTAGTTATTAATAATAAATATAAGTTAGGAAATTGAAAGTATGGAAAAGATTGTAACATTTGGAGAGATAATGTTAAGATTATCTACTCCTGATTATTCAACAATCAATCAAACTCATTCATTTATGGTTAATTATGGTGGTGGTGAAGCTAACGTTGCTGTTGCTTTATCTCACATGGGACACAGTACTTATTTCTTATCTAAATTACCTCCTAATCAATTAGGAGATGGTGCAATTACTCACTTAAAGTCTCATGGTGTAAATACTGATTATGTTGTAAGAGGTTCTTCAACTATTGGTATTTACTTCTTAGAAACTGGTTTCGGTGGTAGACCTTCAAAGGTTATTTACAACCGTAAACACTCTGCAATCACTCGTATTATGGAAGATGAATTCGATTGGGCTGAGATTTTTGAAGGAGCTACTTGGTTCCATTTAAGTGGTATCACATTAGCGTTAGGTGAAAAGGTAAGAAAAGTTGCATTAAGAGCTTGTCAAGAAGCTGTTAAATATCATGTTCCTATTAGTTTCGATTTTAATTATCGTTCTAAATTATGGACTATAGATGAAGCTAAACCAGTCTATAAAAAATTTATGCATTATTTTGATGTTGTATTTGCTAGTTTCTTTGATGCTAATACAATATTAGATATTCCTTTAGATGAAGGTTTAGAACATGGAACATTATCAGAAAAGAGAAGAAATGTTTTCCCTAAGATGATTAAAAAATATAAGTTAAGCTATATTTTTGGTACAGATAGAGTTGTATATTCTGCAACTGAAAATTCATTAGCTGGTTATTATTTCAGACTTCATGGAAATGAATTATCTTGGGAATTAACAGAACCAATTAGATTTAATATTTATGATCGTATTGGTGGTGGTGATGCATTTGCTTCAGGTGTTATTCATGGTTTATTAAAGGAATTCAATAATCCAGGATACGCAGTAAGATATGGTTTAAATACTTCAGTATTAAAGCATACTGTTTACGGAGATGCTTCGGTTCTTTCATGTGAAGATATTGAAACATTTATGAAAGCAAATGGTAGTGCTGAGGTAGTTAGATAGGAGATTACAATGATTGTTGGTAAGTTAAAAGATTTAAAAAGATATATGGGCATCCATCCAAATATTGATGCCGCAATTGAATATGTATTAAATAATGATTTATTAGCATTACCTAAGGGAAAAACAATAGTAAACGAAAATGTATTTATTAATCGTGATACATACGTTGCTAATCCAATAGAAAAATGCTTCTTTGAAAATCATGAACACTATTTAGATTTACAAATAGTGTTAAAGGGAAAAGAATTATTTGGTTATACAGATATTTCTAATCCATCACTTCAGGTGACAACTCCTTATAATGAAGAAAAGGATGTTACAAAATATAGTGCTACAGAAGATACAATTTATATCGTATTAGAAGAAGGCTTTGCTTTAGTATTTAATGAAGATATCCATTTAGCTAAATGTAAAGTTAATGATGAATTAGTAGAAAAAGCTGTAGTAAAAATTAGAATTAATTAAGTAAAAAGAGGAGAAAAGAAAAAATGGCAAAAGTAGTTACATTAGGCGAAATTATGTTAAGATTATCTACACCAGGTAATACACGTTTCGTTCAATCAGATTCATTCGATGTAGTTTATGGTGGAGGAGAAGCAAACGTTGCAGTTTCATGCGCAAACTATGGACATGATGCATATTTCGTTTCAAAATTACCAACTCATGAAATTGGTCAATCTGCAGTTAATGCATTAAGAAAATATGGTGTTAATACTGATTATATCGCTCGTGGTGGTGATCGTGTTGGTATTTATTATTTAGAAACAGGTGCTTCTATGCGTCCTTCTAAAGTTATTTATGACCGTGCTGATTCAGCTATCGCTTTAGCTGAACCATCAGATTTCGATTTCGATAAAATTATGGAAGGTGCTGACTGGTTCCACTGGTCTGGTATTTCTCCAGCAATTTCTGATAAAGCAGCTGAAATCACTAGATTAGCTTGTGAAGCAGCTAAACGTCATGGAGTTACAGTTTCTGTAGACTTAAACTTCCGTAAAAAATTATGGACTTCTGAAAAAGCTATTTCTATTATGCGTCCATTAATGCAATATGTTGATGTATGTATCGGTAACGAAGAAGATGCTGAATTATGTTTAGGCTTCAAACCAGATGCAGACGTTGAAGGTGGTCATACTGGTGCTGATGGATACAAAGGTATCTTCCAACAAATGGCTAAAGAATTTGGTTTCAAATATGTTGTTTCAACATTACGTGAATCTTTCTCAGCTACTCATAACGGTTGGAAAGCATTAATCTATAATGGTGAAGAATTCTACGAATCTAAGAGATATGAAATTAATCCTATCATTGACCGTGTTGGTGGTGGTGACTCATTCTCTGGTGGTTTAATCCACGGTTTATTAACAAAACCAACTCAAGGTGAAGCATTAGAATTTGCTGTTGCAGCTTCTGCATTAAAGCATACTATTCCTGGTGACTTTAACTTAGTTTCTGCAGCTGAAGTTGAATCTTTAGCTGGTGGTAACGCAAACGGACGCGTTCAACGTTAATTAGTTTATTAAGTAAGGTGTCACTGGTTTGTGGCACCTTATATTTAGGAGATGATTTAAATGAAGATTGGTGTAAGAGTTCATGACTTTGGAAAAAGTGATGCCATTACACTTGCAAAACAAGCTAAAGAAGTTGGTTTTGATGGTGTACAATTTGTATTAAATAAAGCTGTTGAAGGTGAAACTGGTTTACCAGGTACATTAAATAAAGAAAAAGCTTTAGCATTCCAAAAAGCCTTTAAAGATCAAGGTTTAGAAATTTTTATGATGGGTGCGTATTTTAATCCTGTTCATTCAAATAAGGAATTAGTTAATACAAATATATTAAAATTCAAAGAACATTTAACATATTTAAAAGATTTTGATGGTCATTATGTTGGCTCTGAAACTGGTTCATTTAATGATGATAAATGGACTTACAATCCTTTAAATAGAACAGAAGAAGCTTATCAAGAAGTTAAACGCATTTTTGGGGAATTAGCTGTTCATGCTAAAGAAGTAGGAGCTAATATTGCATTAGAAGGTGCATATGGACATTGTATGCATAATCCTAAAGCGTTAAAAAGACTTGTAGATGAAATTGATAATGGACATGTGTTTTATACAGTCGATATTTACAATTTCTTAGATATATCAAATTATCAAAATTATAAAGAAATATTTGAAGAAGCTTTAGAATTATTTAAAGGAAAAATAGTTATTTTCCATTTAAAAGATTTCATTGTTGAAGATAATCAACTTAAACAATGTACAATTGGTAAGGGTTTAATAGATTATAAATATTTATTAACAAGAATTAAAGAAACAAATCCTGATGCATATTGTATATTTGAGGGTTCTAAACCTTTAGATATGCAATTTAGCTTAGATTTTGTTAAAAAAATTATAGAATAGAGGTGTTAAAATGAAATTAGAAGTAAGATATGCTAATCATCCAGAAGATTCAAAGCATTATACTACTGAACAATTAAGACGTCATTACTTAATGGAAAAAGTATTTGAAGAAGATGAAATTTTATTAGTATACTCTCATCAAGATAGAATTGTTTCTGGTGGTATTATGCCAGTTAATAAACAATTATTTTTAGAAACATCTGATGAATTACGTGCAGCATATTTCTTAGAAAGAAGAGAATTAGGTATCATTAATATTGGTGGTGCTGGTACTGTCACTTTAGATGGTGAAGTTTATAACGTTAAATCTAAAGATGGTATGTATGTTGGTATGGGAACAAAAGAAGTTGTATTTGCTTCAGTAGATCCAGCTAACCCAGCTAAATTCTATATTTCTTCTTGTCCAGCTCATACAACTTATCCAACATATTATATTGATTTTGATAAAGCAAATCACCGTCACACTGGTGAAGCTAAAACACTTAATAAGCGTGTTATTAATCAATACATCCATCCAGATGTATGTAAATCATGTCAATTAGCAATGGGTATGACTGAACTTGCAGAAGGTAGTGGATGGAATACATTCCCTTCTCATACACATGAACGTCGTATGGAAGTATATTTCTATTATAATATTCCTGAAGACAACGCAGTATTCCATATGATGGGTCATCCACAAGAAACTCGTCATATTATTATGCATAATGAACAATTAGTTATTTCTCCAAGCTGGAGTATTCACTCTGGTATTGGTACATCTAACTATAACTTCATTTGGGCTATGTGTGGTGAAAACCAAGAATTTGATGATATGGATCATATTAAAACATTAGATTTAAGATAATAAGGAGAATAAAAAATGTTTAGATTAGATGGTAAAGTAGCACTAGTTACAGGTGCATCATATGGTATCGGTTTTGCAATCGCATCAGGATTAGCAAAAGCAGGTGCAAAAGTAGTATTTAACGATATTAACCAAGAATTAGTAGATAAAGGTTTA
>JBGVFV010000052.1:0-5541 GCA_045121295.1 Candidatus Pelethenecus sp. | reverse complement strand
TCTAAAACAAACTCTATATACTTGAAGTAGATTGTGAGGAAGATTTAGTAATCCCATGTAATTACATACTTGCTCATATTGAACATTGATTGTTTTAAGTTGTTCAGGTCGTGTTGGAATAACAATAGGACAAATCATATTAATATTTGGTAAGTAACCAATAACACGTTGAAAGATTTGACTAGTGTTTTCTAAATAACGTGCAACCTCTCTTAGTTGTTTTTCGTTAGAACGAGGTTCTGCTAAAAACCCTTCAATATCTTCTATTGAATAAGAAGTATATTTACGTTGTACTTGGTTAGAAATCCAACTATCACGTTTACTGTTGTTTTTGATTTGTAATGCTTTGGCGAAAGATAATAAATCTTGATAATATTGTTCTTCGCCATATTCAACATTTTCCATATCCACAAACAACTTTAGTAAATCATCCATCCTCTCACTCTCCTATCTCTTAATTTTCGGTTGTGAAATAAACCCACTAAAGAATGACGCAAAATCCTCATCTTCATCAGGTAAAACGTCATTACAGAATGTCATAACATACCAACATACTTGAATCATAGCTGAATAAATATCCTTGTCTGCTCTTACGACTTGACCTATTTTTAATTTACCTGTACCTGGTATGGTTTCTACTGTAATGTTTTGTACTTCTGAGATAAAATTTTCAGTTCGTAAGAATGGCAATACATCACTTACCATGAAATCTTCATCAGGTATATCTAATGCTTTATTAACATCAAAATGCTCAAGGATACGTAAGATAGAACCCTCAACAACATTAATAAAGTTTGTAATCATTTCCGAATTGTTCTTTTGTGCCTCAATACCATATACTAATTTCTTAGCCTCACGATAGTCACTTCGATAGTCAGTGTTAATCATATCATATGGTTCTAACTCCGTACCATCGTCTAAGATGTTTCTATCTAACATATAGTCTAATAATCCTTTACCCACAATTTGTTCAATAGGGTTCGCTAATCCCTATCAGTTCTCTTATGAACTTCTTTATGTCGCCATAAAGTTCAGACTATCTCTTCACCCATTTGGGGTGTTCCCCATTTCCACCTGCTTAGGTGTACTGCCTTTCGGCATAGTCGTTGAACGTTCTAAAATTCAATATTATCTGTAACGTGTTTCCATTGTCGTCTTGTTTTAATATTTGTTATCGTATTTGGTTTTACTCCGTATAATTCTGCTATTTCTTTAACTTTAAATTTAGTATATCTAAAGAAATCACAAATTTCAATAACATCTTGTTCAGTTAATTTAGATGCATTATTTTTACGACCTTGTTGACTTTTCAATCCAATCTTATGAGCGTGTAATTGATTTTCACTACAAGTACACCATTCTAAATTATCTAAATTGTTGTTTTGTTTATTGCCATCAATATGGTTTACTTGTAAATCTAAATCTTCATTCGTAAAAGTAGATATTACAAGTCTATGAACTTTATTCATTTTCATTTTACCATCTTTAGTTAATCCTACAACAACATAACCATCTTTATCTAATCTAGTTTTCATAATACGACTTTCGTACCATCTTTTACTTTTTGGATTGTAACGTGTGATACTTCTAACTACTCCAAAGTTTGAAATTTCATAACAATCTTCATATCCCAATACAGGTTTCCATGTTTCGTTCATAATATCACAACCTTTTTAATTTTATTGAATTTTAGCTTCGCTGCTGATTGTCTACAAGAGAGTTCCCAGCAATTAGAGGAATTTTCAATACGTGTTTCCACGTAAGGGAGCTAGTAATTAACCCATTAATATCTATTACGATTGCTTTTGCATTGTATAATGCACACATCTGTTTACATATTACTGTTTGTTGTTTGAAGTTTAGACCATTCGGTAATTTAACAACATTTACTGCCTGTAATTCACGTACACGTTCTTTTGCGTCACGTCTTACACGTACAACAACAATGGCACTGGCATTGTTACTTGTTTTTGCAGAACGGGCAACGTCAACTCCTATATAATATTCACCCTCTTTTGCACCCTTCATTTCAGGTCGTGCAAGAGTTTGAAGTTCTTTCAATTTATCAATATCAACAATACATTGACCGTTACTTACTGCCCATCTTGAACGGTAGTTAAAATTAAACATTAATTCTCCAACTTTGTCGATTAATGCTTCAACTTCTTCTACATCCCTGTTACGTTTGAATTTTGCTGGTAAGATATAACTTGCTCCAAATACAAATGATTCTTTACAGTTTGCTTTGTCAATTACCATTTGTTTACAAAATTCATAAGCATCATTTTTATAGTAAGCAGTAGTTACAAATGTTTGTTTATTTCTAGCATAAGGGTCTACGGTTGACATATACTTTAATACAGATTTATAAGGCTCAGATGTAATAGGCTCAGTATTGTCTTGATATTTAGTGAAATCCATTAATGCACACTCTTCAAATGTACATCCATTTCTACGCATACCTTTAGCAGTACCATTGTTTGTCATGTTAGTAATTACAGAACCACTTTTAAATCTAATTTCAACAAAGTTATCTGTAATCCTACACTTGTCAATTTCCTGTCCAATAATAGGATAGAAACGTACAATGTCAGCGTGTTTGTCACTAAAGAAACCTGCACTAGCTTCTAGTGTTTGTGCCGACATTGACCACGTTGATTCAGGGTACAAAATTGCTAAGATGTATACTGCCAAAATCTCTAATAATGTTTTACCATATCCACGAGGTAATACAAGATAGTTATAGGCAAATCTACACATAGCTCTTAATAGTAGTTTTTGGTCTGCTCCTAGTGTAATACCTATACGTTTACCTTCATCATCTGTTGGTGTTATCCATTCACAAAATACATCAGGGTACCATCTAAAGTAAGCTATTAACTCACTCCAACGGTCTAATTGTTCATCTTGTGTATATTCATTCATATAACTTGCTACTGCCATATGAACCACCTAAATTAGTGTATAATGCTTTTTCTTTCCTTTAGTATCAGGGTCTAAATCTCCCAAATCACCATTTTCAATGTCTGCATTATACTCCCTATTAAATTTTTCGATACGTTCTATATAATGTCTATATAGTTCCTCATAAGTTACTTCGGGCAATCCTAAAACACTTCTGTCATAATTGACTAACTCCAACATCATCCAATCTAATTGGTCATTAGGTTGTTTGAAGTATCTCATAGGTAATGGAATGAACCCGTCACGTTTTGCTACCATTCGAGTAATTTCGCCAAAACTGTTGGCACCACCGTTTTGAAAGTCACCTGCTTTAAATTGACTAGGATTTAACTTAGCGTCTGTACGAGCATCTTTCAAAGGTTGTTTTAATTCTCTCATGGCGTTATAATCTTTAGTTTCTTGAGCAATATCCCAATCAACTTGTAACTTACAATAATTTCGTACAGATAGGTCGTGCATAGATGAAGCTATCACATATCCACCCTGTACAATTTCAATATATAATCTTTCACATCTTTCAAGATAGTCAAGAGAATCAAAATTACCCCATTTAGCTTTCAACTCTTTAGCACGTTGAATTTTTGCTTGTTGAGGTGATATTTCTTCTTCAAGTAAGTCTACCCTGTCATTGTCAAGACTAATAACTGTTTCTTCTTTTAAATCTAAATCGACAATCACATCATACATACTGTCTTTAAAACGTAAGTCAGCATATTCATTCTTTGTCATTTTTAGGTTCATATAGACCGAAACTGCCCGTTTGGGAGAGTTAGTGTTTTTATTCACACATTCTTCATATTCTTTTTGTATAAATGGCATATCTAAATATTTCATTAATGCAATCATGCCTTGACGACTAACTCCTGTTTCGTCTAGTACCATATCATACATACAAGTCTTACAGATAGGTAAAATACCCATTGGTTTTCTACTATGAGTATAGAAATTACTTATGTCTAATTTCTTACCACATTTTGGACAAATGAAATATTCAGGTCGGTCTTTTGATGTTTGGTTCATTGAAAATGTATTTCTAGCCATATTCAAACCTCCGCCTTCAAATTTTATTTTAAACCAAAATAAAAGACACTAAATAATTAGTGTCCTATGTTTTAATTTAAAATAATCTCATATGAAATAACATTACCTTTTTCATCATACACTCTTAATGTTTGACTTGGTTGTGCATGATACTTGAAGTTTTGAGCATATTCATCACAACCCATTAATGAGCCATTTACGATAACGTTATTAATAATTTGGAAATTGTGGAAATGACCCATGTGTACTTCATCAACACGATATTTCTCTGAAAAGTCTGTAAGATTTTTTACTGAGAATTTATAACTTCCACGTTTTTCCCTATGACCATGACAACTTGCAATAGTTCGCCCATTGTCTAATGTGAAAAAGCACATTTCATGAGTAACTTCATTGTCTAGCCATTCAATGTTAGGAATATTTTCAAGTTTGATTGTAAGATAGTATTTAATTAGATATTCAAAATTTTCTTCTGAAATACTTTCTTTAACATCTGCATTTACACGACCATGATTACCAACACAATATACTAATTTAATGTGTGGTACTGTTCGTGATAAATCTCTAATAAATTCACTTAATAGTTCACTAGTCAAAACAATTTGACTAACAATATTTTCACTGTTTTGTAAACGGTTGTTTAAGTGAATAATACCTGATACTAAATCTCCCAACATTTCTATATGTAAGGTATTAACCCTATGTAGTTCACAATACTCTATAACACTTTCTTTTAGATAGTTGATACGTGCTTTTGCTATATCTATATTAAATGTATTGATAAATGATTCAAAATCTGAACCAATATGCCAATCACTCAGTAAAACACAAGCCTCTGCTTTAGTTGGTGCATATTTGTGAGTCAACATATATTCAGTTGGTTCGTAACTATATTTATCAACTTTTTCTTCTAACATTTCTACAATAGCGTTCCATCTAGCTTCTGTTCTTAATAGTCTATTCAAATTCGTGCGTTCATCTTTTAACATTTGTCGTTCAATCTGTAACTGACGTTTTTTGTTTTCTATTTCTTTCTCCGCACTTGACTCTTCATTTTTTGGTAAGTTTAATAATTTATCTTCATAGAATTGTGCAACTTTATAGGCACTGAAAGCACCTACATTAACAGATTTTCTTAGTGTATCAATGTGACAACCTAATTGAAATTCATCAATTATTTCTTGCCAATCACAATCAATTTTTCTTTCAATCTTAGCGACTATACAACGCCAACAAAACTCCCAATCGCTTTCACCTTTAATTCTGTCAATACCAAAAAAGTTATTCATATTTACCTACTCCATTCAAATTATTTTTATCCTCTGCAGAACTGTCAATCCTCTTTGAAAGTTCTGAACAAAATAAAAAGAGAGATGGCAAGGGGAGAGCCATCTCTAAAAATAGAAAGGAGAGTTGATATTATGAGAATCCCATGACATTTTACAACCTCATAGGTAGTTGTTTTGGGTAGTACACTACTGTGAGTAGGTAACAGTGATAGTTTTCTGTCATATCAAGGACTGTCCATTCCTTGGT
>JBGVFV010000051.1:0-2617 GCA_045121295.1 Candidatus Pelethenecus sp. | reverse complement strand
AGTGAAGTAATAAAATAAAGTGGGTTGAATCCCTCGTCGCGAAGTTTGGTGGATAAACCAATAAAAAAGATAAGAATTAATTACAATCAACGTAATCCTCTTATCTTATTTTTTATATGAGTGTTATTTTTTGACGTACACAGTTATTTGCTCTTTTTGTTTGTTCAAAGATTTAAATGAATAGATACCCGTTCATTAATGCTCGCTATAAGTAGAATGTATTTGTAAAAATATGGATATAATGATATGATAAGGAAAATAAATTTTAAATTTATGTTTATATAAAAAATAAAAAGGAGATATGATTATGAGAAAGATTCTTGATAAAATTTTTAAAAATAAAAAATTAACAATTTTGATTCCTATAATTGTTTCATTATTTTTGTATTTTTTATTCGTATTATTCGGCACTGGTGAAGAAAAAAATAATATGTTAATTCTTTTACCATTAATGGGGTTATTTTGGTATTTTGGAGTATTCTTTGTTATTTACATTCAAACCAAAAATCCATTTTGTCCAGATAAATTTTTGGATTTTTTTGAATTGGTAGCAACTTTTTTCTTCGGGATAGGTTCAATTTTTTATGTTATTATGTTTTTTGTAAGTAAGATGCATATTTATGGTGGAGTGATGGCACCTATAGTTTGCCTGACATTTTCTGCAATATCTTTTGCTCATAATAAAAGAACAAAGTAATAATAATTTTTATATTGATATAATAAGTTTGATGAATAAAAAAATATATAATTTGAATTTTCAAAACTTACGTTAGAATAATTGGTTTAAAAAAATGTAAATATATGAAAGTTCAGTAAATGATAATTCAAGTGTTTATATATGGTATATCATATATAATTGAAATAGAGATTAATGTATCAGGTATATTTATAAGCGTTACTAGAGCAATAAATAATCATTGTTAATTAAATAAAATTAATGATGAATATGAATCAAAATCTAATAAAATGGTAGCGTAATATATCTCGTACGGCTCACCATTATCGCTAATGATAGTCGATACAATAAAGTATCGGCTTTTTTCTTTGTTTTATCAGGGTACAAGTCTCATCGTATAAAGAAGATTTAATAAACATTGAATAGTATATAGTAAAAAATCAATAAATTGTATCAAAATTGTGTAGTGTTGATATCAACTTTTTAACGATTATTGCCTTGGGGTATGCAAAATTTTATTAAGGGTATGCATTTTTAATAATTTAACGATTTACGATAGCGTCACGTTTTTTTGGGTAAAAGATTAAAATTGGTTAGCTCCATTAACAATTGCCCGAATAATTTGAGATTTTATATTAACTGGTTCACTTAAGATAGGAAGATTTGAACCAGGAGAAACAAAACTAATAGATGTAAACAAATCAGAAATAGAATTATATTTATGAAGTAATTTATCATCAGAGACAGAAGTTAATGAAATATCTAAGTTATTGGTATTCATTAATGCTAGACCTGATGATATTTTAAATATATTGCACCCCCAAGTACGAGGAATAGAGCGCATACGATTATTGAAAACATGAGACACAACATTTTCAGCAGCACAACAGATATAATCACTATTATTCCAAGATTTAGTTTGATTGAAATGTTTAATTACATAAGAAAGATATTCTTTTTGAAGATCATTTTCGCATAAAGAAATTTGAGTAGCTAATGATTCGATATCTTTATTAAAGAAAGAAGCACAAGCAGTTTCGGGGTCTGGTAAATGGGTTAATGCTCTAATATAATGAAACTTATCTATAACAAAAGTAGAATTAGGGAAGTATTCAGTTAATGCTTCAATCCAAGTAGCGCCATCACCACATATATAAAATTTAGTCTCATCAGTGATATCGAAGTTATCGTAAATTACTTTTAGTAATTTCTCTTTAAAATTAAGTTTGTTAGTTTGAGTAACGACAAATCTATTTAATAATTTTCTTTTCTTATGTGTTATTTGTTCTATGCCAGTATAAATATTTGCAAACTTAATTTCATATTTTCTAGAACTATTTTTATAATTTACACAAAATCCATCTATAGCAATGTGGATAACTGGAACCTTAATTTTCACTTTTGTTGTGGAACTAGTAATTTCTACTTTAGATATACAATTATAAACAGTCTGTCTAGAAAGTATAGTTCCATTCAAAGCATATTTACCAGCAACACTATAAGATTTTAGTTCGATTGCTGTTTCGACGACTTTTTTAATCGCTTCATCAGTTAATCTTGAATATTTATCAACACCTATTAATTTATCAACTAAGAAGATATATTCGCCAGTTTTCTTATCTATATATAATCTTCTCTTATATGTTATTGTTCCTTGTGTAGTAATAATCGTTCTTTTATAGAATCCTTTTATATCAAATAGAACCTTTCTATCTTTACTTTCTTTAATGTTATTATCAAGTTGTTCTATACTTTGAACTAATAGATCGAGTGACTTTTTATAACAAATATTTGATAAATTTTCGATTGAGTATATATTTTCTTTTGAGTTTATGATAGTATTATTCATAGGAAACCTCCATGTATTATCGCTTGTCAGGCATTAATATTATAGAAGTTTCCCTTTTTTATTTCCATTACCCAAAAATATTTTACACTATC